>JBBDNX010000517.1:0-728 GCA_040877345.1 Pirellulales bacterium | reverse complement strand
GAGTTGCCCAGGGCCACCACGGGTGCCGCGACCGCCGAGTTGACTTCCGCCTGGGCCAGCGCAACCAGGTGCGGCTGAGGCTGGCGGGCGATGCCAAGCCGGTACAGTGTCGTGCGGCCATCGGCGATCAGCAGCTCGTTTTCATTGAACACCGCCGGGGGGCTCCAATCGAACTCGACGCCCGCCTGGAGGCGCGGCTGAAATGGCTCGAGCAGTGGGTTGCCCGAGCTCGGATCGAGCACGTAGATCGGGCCTTTACGGCCGGCAATGGCCAGGCCGTTGTGGAAGGCGGCTGCCGGCGCGGCGACGACGTCTGGCAGCGTGATGGACCGCCATTGGTTCGAGCCGCGCGGGCCAGCCACCAGAGCCGACGACTGTCCGGGCTCGACTGCGGCCAGCAGGCCGCCGGGCAGGACCGTTACCGAACGGCTCGAGAGCGGCTGAGCGATGGTCGCCACCGCCGCCGATTGTCGCGGCGCCTGGCCGGTCCACTGCGGCTCCAGCTCGAAGAGTCCGCCGGCGGACGTGACCAGGGTCACGTTGCCCTGGTCGTCGACAACCGGCTCGCCCGCGGGAGGCGCAGCGAGCTGGGTTTCCCAGAAGCGGCCGCCGTCGGAGGAACCGACCGCCGAAACGGCAACGCCCGGCAGGTTGCTCTTGCCGCGGACGTGAAACAGCACGTCGCCGATCAAGCGCGTCGGTTGCACAAAGGCGTCCCCCTGGTCCTT
>JBBDNX010000516.1:0-3100 GCA_040877345.1 Pirellulales bacterium | reverse complement strand
ACCCCGATCGTGAGCCGGGCGTCTGGTTCTTCAGTCTCGATGCCGCCAGCCGGCTGGCGGTGCGGATCGCACGCTGGCGATGGGGCCTGAACTATCATCTGGCGCGGATGCAGATCGAGCGAAAGGCCGGCCACGTTCGTTATTCCAGCACGCGGCAGGCGGCCCGTGGCAAAGGCCCCGGCGCGCTGGTCGAGGCCTCGTTGGGCAGCCTGATCGGCGACGGAGTGCCCCAGCGCGAGCTGCCGGCCGGACGCGCCTTGCCCGGCACGCTGGAGCACTTTCTGCTGGAGCGGTACGTCTTGTACACGTCTCGCGCGGGACGCTTGCTCAAGGCACGGGTCCACCATCCGCCCTACTCGATCCGCGAAGCCCGCGTGCTGACCATCGAGCAGTCGCTGGTCGAGTCGAACCAGATCCACCCGGCCGGGCCGGTCCGCCACGCGGCCTTTTGCGAAGCGGTCGACGTGGAAATTTTTGAGCTGGTTGGGGCCGAAGCTCCGGCATGGTAAGAATTGGCTCGTGGCGACCGGACTTTATCCGGCGGTAGCCATGATTCCGTTTCGCCGAGAGACCGCCATGAAACAGGTGCGTTGGGGCGTGTTGGGCGTGGCCGCCATCGCCGTCCAGAAAGTGATTCCAGCCATGCAGCGGGCCGAGAGCTGCCAAGTGGTCGGCATTGCCTCGCGCTCGCCCGATAAGGCGCGCGCTGCCGCCTCGCGGCTGGGGTTGCCCAAGGCGTATGGCTCGTACGACGAGCTGCTCGCCGACGGCGAGATCGATGCCGTTTATAACCCGCTGCCCAATCACTTGCACGTGCCCTGGTCGATCCGCTGCCTGGAGGCGGGCAAGCACGTGCTGTGCGAAAAGCCGATTGCGCGCACCAGCGCCGAGGCCCTGACGCTGGCGGCGGCCGGCCAGGCCCACCCGCGGCTCAAGCTGATGGAGGCCTTCATGTATCGCCACCATCCGCAATGGATCACGGCGAAGCGACTGGTCGACGAGGGAGGCCTGGGCCGGCTGCGCACGATCCAGAGCTTCTTCTCGTACTTCAACCGCAACCCGGACGACGTGCGCAACCAGGCCGATATCGGGGGCGGAGGGCTGATGGACATCGGCTGCTACGCGGTCTCGGTCTCGCGGTTTTTGTTCGCGGACGAGCCGCGGCGGGTGTGCGCCATCGTCGAGTACGACCCGGACTTCCGGACCGACCGCCTGGCTTCGGCCATACTGGACTTCAGCGCCGGCACGGCCACGTTCACTTCGAGCACGCAACTGTGTCCCTACCAGCGCGTGAACATCTTCGGCACGGAAGGCCGGGTGGAGATCGAAATCCCCTTCAACGCGCCTCCGGATCGGCCTTGCCGCATTTGGCACCAGAGAGATTCGGCCATCGAGGAGATCGAGCTGCCCATCTGCGACCAGTACGCTATCCAGGGAGAGCTGTTCTCCCGCGCGGTGATCGACGACACGCCCGTCCCGACTCCCATCGCCGACGCGGTCGGCAACATGCGGGTGGTCGAGGCGCTCAGGCGGTCGGGACAAACGGGCCGCTGGGAGAAAATCGAGTAGCCGGACCTCAAAGTAGCCCTCACGCTCCGCGTGAGGCAGCCCTTACGCGGCACGCCGCAGCGGCGCCTGCGGTGGCGACTGCCGTGTTGGTGCGGGCAGGAGCTGCGCCGCGCGGGCTGCTTGCGCTCGCGACGCCAGCCCGATCACCAGAAGACCCAGAAATGAGAGCGTCGCCAAGTGGTAGCTGTGCAGTAGCAGCGTGAGATCGCGGCCTATCAGCCCGCGATTCAGCACCAGGTTCACGATTACGTAGAAGCCGAGCACCACCTGCGCCCAGGCTGGCGGCCGCCGCAGCGCCACCGCGGTGCGCGACACGAGGTAGAGCAGGGGCAACAGGGCCACGCAGTGCTGGCCCCAGGTGATGGGAGACAACAGCAAGGCCAGCACCGAGACGCACGCGCATTCCCAGACAACCGCCAAATCGTGCCGCCGCTCGACTGGCTGCCGGAACGTCCAGGCGACGCCGGCCAGCAGCAACAACAGAGCGCCTTTGCAGACATTGGCTGCCATCGTCGGCGGGAGATCCAGGAAGTCGGCGTACCAAGCGTGGTCTGGGCGCCCCAGGTGTCCCGGCGGGAGCCGCATCAGGTAGCGGGCGATTGCCGGCCGCAGAGCAAGGTTCTGCACCGGTTCGTCTCCCAGGGCGCCGCGCGAAGGGTCGTCGTTGCCCGCGCTGAGCCGGACATTCGCCACCCAAAGCTGCACGTGCTGGGCGTACAGGCCCTCGCCCTGCCACATCGCGGGAGCCAAGGTGAAGGCGCCGGCGGCGGCCGTTGTCGTCGCCACCATCTTCCACTGCCGCTTCCAGGCAAACCATGCCAACACGAGCGCCGGCGTACACTTCAGCGCGATCGCAAACCCCAGGCAGGCGCCTCCCATCACCTCGCGCCGCTGGCTCCAGCCATACACGGCCAGCCACGACAGGGCCAACAGCGCAAGGTTGGGCCCGCACTCGGGCAGCTCGCGGACCAGAAAACGTGCGGCCAGCGCCAGTGCGATCACCGTGGTCCAGAACAGCGGCTCGCGCTCCAACGGCAAGTGACGCCGCGTGAGCCGGTTGAGCACGAACAATACGACCGCCAGCGACGCCAGGCTGACGGGATAGAACAATGTCTTGGCTGCCCGCAGCGGCAAGGCCGCCGTCGGCGACCAGGCCATGCCCCAGAACGGCGGATAGGGGATGTCGAGTCCCTCGGCATACATCATCTGCCCGGCCACGAACCGCCCGGCAAACTTCCAGTGCAGAAAAAAATCGCCGTCGTGCGGCTTGCGGGCCGCCCTGGTCCATTGCACAAGCACAATCGCCACGGCGATGCCGATGACTACCCGACGCCAGACGTGCCGCCGGTCGACAAACCAACGCTTCCAGACGCCTTCCTGCTCGGACGTGTTCATTGCCGGCTCCCGCTGGGCGCGTGGGCCTGCCGGTGTCCGGGGCCGGCCGCGCCGGCAGTTCTGCTGGACAGATCGTAAATCAAGAACGTGGTCGTCCGCGCTACCGGCCGCTGTGCTTTGAAGAACGCGACCGCTT
>JBBDNX010000515.1:0-3111 GCA_040877345.1 Pirellulales bacterium | reverse complement strand
AGCCGCTCGTCGCCCGTGAGCCGGTACCAGGGTCGATAGGTGTTGAGGAAAATGAATCCCAGGTCGTGGACGTTGCGGTCGTGTTGGCGGTGCTCCAGCAGGCGCGAGTAATGCTCGGCGCGCGCTTCCCAGGCCGCGTCGCTGGTCCGCTCATAAAACTTCCACATCATTCCCGCGAAAAAGCCGCCCGTCCAATCCGTCCACAGTTCGCCCGAGTGGTGCCAGCGGCCGCCGGTCGTGTAGATCGGAAAGTAGTCAGGGGTCCGCTCGATGGTGGCGGCCACCTGCCGCTGGGCGAAGTCCAGTGCCTGGTTGTATCGAGCAAGGCGAGCTTCGGACACGCTGGGCCTCTGGGCAATTTAGGCTGGAGCGAAAGCGGCACGATCAAATCGTAGCCGCCGGCTGACAGGCGGTCCATTGCCGGCCGGCCCGGAGCTCCGCGGCATAGCTCCGCTCCCGCACAGCACTTGGGGAGATCACGAGTTGACCGCGTCCCACGAACCGGATACTCTCCGCCGCTTCATCGGCCGCTGTCGTCTCAATCGAACCCGGAGAAAACCATGAAGACGCTTCCGCTCGCCCTGCTGCTCTGTATGGCCGCCGTCGCCGCCGGCCAGCAATACTACGATCTGCCGCCGCCGGTGCCCCACGCGGCGCAGGCAGGCAGGTACGACCGAGCCGCCTACGAGCGCGTGGCAACTCCGCACGCCTATCGGCCGGCTCCGGGCAACCGGCCCTACGCCGCCGCGGCTGCACCGATCGGGACGGTCGCGTGCAGCCCGGGCTGCGCCGAGTGCCTGTACCCGGAGTCCCGCTCCGGTTCAAAGGTCCATCATTTGCTCGAGGCCGCCAGACACCTGGAGGCTGCCGGCTACAAGGAGCAGGCTGCCGAAGTGCGCCAAAAAGCGCACGAGCAGCAACAAGCACACCTACGGCACCGCATCGATCAAAAGCTTGCCGAGATCGAAATGCTGAAGGCCGAGCTTGCCCGGCTGGAGTCTCACGACCACGAGCAGCGGCAGGTGCAAATCGACGTCAAGCTGCTCGAGATGGCGGAGGCAACGGCGGATGGAGACCTGCAGCTCGAGTGCCTTGACGAGGCGGGCATCCTGACGTCAAAAAACCTCAAATTCGTGGGCGCGACGGAAGAGAGCGACAAAGTCGCCAGCGCGGTCGATAAGCTGCGCGTGTGCGGTTCGGTGAAAGTGCTCGCGGAACCGTCACTGGTCACGGTCAGCGGGCGGCGGGCCTTCTTTCGCACGGGCGAAGGGACTCCCCACCCGCAGCGTGGCCCGGCTGGGTCGCTCGTCTTGGGCGGCAACTACGCGGGAGTGCAAGTCGACATGCTGCCGCTGATCATCGCGGACGACAACGTTCGTCTGGAATTCAAAGTCCGCCTCCGGCAGCCAGGCGAACCCCAGCCCATCGTCGGGGATGGCAAGACCAACCCGAGGTGGCGCGTAATGGAAATCGACACCGGCGCGGAGATTGAGGCCGGCAAAACCTTGATCATCAGGTCGCCCGACATAAAAAGGGATACCGGCCGGAAATCGCAGCTTCTGCTGCTCTTGACACCCAAGATCCTCGCAGCGGGGGAAGTCCCGAAGACCGCGCGTGCCGATGCCGACAAGGAGCCTGCACCGCAGCCGCAGGCGCAGCCGCCGCTCCAGATCACGCGCTGACGATCGCCCCGGGACCGCGCGAACCGGGCGCCAAAGTCGATACGAGGCAAGGGGACCGGCTAGCGCCGGTCCCCTTGCGTTTTTATCCACCACGACGTGCGGGATGCGCGCTGATGTTATAGGCTGGAGCCGGACGAACCCGGTCGAACCTTCTGCCGTTAAATAGTGGCAGTGCTTAGTGGTGGTTAGTAGCCACCGACCGTGCTGCAAGTCCGCCGCAGGCGGAACCAATGACAAGTGACCAATGACCAATGACCAATGACCAATGAAGTACGAGCCGCTTTTGCACGTTGTGCTGTACCAGCCGGAGATCCCGCATAACACCGGCGCGGTGGGCCGCACCTGCGTGGCGGCAGGGGCCAAGCTGTGGCTGGTGCGCCCCCTGGGATTCCGGCTCGATGACTACTACTTGCGCCGCAGCGGGTTGGACTACTGGGAACACCTGGAGTGGGAAGCCGTCGATGATTGGCCGACGCTGGCCGAGCGGCTGCCCGCCCGCGACGCCTATTATTTCAGCAAGATTGCGCTGCGCAGCTACACCGACGCCCGCTTCGAACAGGGCGACATCCTGGTGTTCGGCAACGAATCGGCCGGCCTGCCGCAGGCCCTCTTGGAGAAGCAGCACGCACGCATGCTGCGCGTCCCCATTCGCCCCGAGGCCCGCAGCCTCAACCTGTCGAACACCGTGGCCATTGCCGTCTTCGAGGCCCGCCGGCAGTGGCAGGAACAGGGATCCACGATCTAGAATCAAGCGTCTTTCTCTCCCACACCGCACTGCCGACCTTCGCTTATGCCTATCATCCCCGCCGCCGCGTTGACCGATTTTGCCACCCAGTTGCTGGCCGCAGGAGGCGTGGGCCGCGACGAGGCGGCCCTGGTGGCCGAGAGCCTGGTGGGCGCCAACCTGCGCGGACACGACTCGCACGGCGTAATGCGGATTCCCTTTTACCTCGATTCGGTGACCAAGGGGGAAGTCAAGCCGGGCGCCGAGCTCCGCGTGATCAAAGAAGCGCCCACGATCCTGGTGGCCGACGGGGGCTGGGGATTCGGGCAAACGCAGGCCCGGCGGCTGACCGAACACCTGATCGCCAAGGCGAAGGGGGGCGGCACCGGACTGGGCACGCTGATCCGCTGCGGCCACGTCGGCCGGCTGGGCGAATACTGCGAGCTGGCCGCCGCCGAGGAACTGATGTCGATCGTCATGGTCAATACGCATGGCCATTCCCGCCGGGTGGCGCCGGTGGGAGGCACCGCGCCGCGGCTGGGCACCAACCCCTTGGCGTTCGGCGTCCCCAACGGCGAAGCGGCCCTGGTGCTCGATTTCGGCACCAGCGCCACGGCCGAAGGGAAGGTGCGGGTCAAGCGGATCGCGGGGCAGACCTGTCCCGACGGTTGGCTGCTGGACTCGATGGGCCGGCCTACCAACGAC
>JBBDNX010000514.1:0-3115 GCA_040877345.1 Pirellulales bacterium | reverse complement strand
CATCGGCGACCAGGATGCGAAGCCCGGACGGTGCCGGCAGGCTGTCATCGTTTGGCGGCCGCCGCTCCTGGACAGGCTCCTCGATCGAGACCGGCAGGCGCACGGTAAACTCGCTTCCCTGTCCGACCCCGCCGCTGCGGGCTTGCACCGTGCCGCCGTGCATCTCCACCAGCGTTTTGACCAGCGTCAGGCCGATGCCCAACCCGCCCTGCGAACGCTCCAGCGAAGTATCGACCTGCGCGAACATCTCGAAGATGCGCGCGATTTGATCGGGGGCGATGCCGATGCCGGTGTCCCGCACTCGGATGACGGCCTCACGCCCTTCGACGACCGCCGACAAATGAATGTGGCCGCCGCTGGCCGTGAACTTGCAAGCGTTGTTCAGCAGGTTGCCCACGATCTGCGCGAGCCGCGCGGGATCGGCGTTCAGATACAGCGGTGTGGTCGGCAGTGCGACGGTGAGCTCATTGCGCATCTCCCGGCACAGCGGGCGGACGGCTTCAACGGCCTGGTTCAAGACCCGCGCCAGCTCGACCCTCTCTCTGCGAAGCTCGATCTTTCCCCGGCCGATGCGGCTCACGTCGAGCAGGTCGTCCACCAGCCGTACCACCAGTGAGACCTGGCGCTCGATCACGTCGATCGCCGCTTTGCCCGCCTCGATGTTGGCACCCCAGAGTCGAAGGATCTGCAGGGCGTGATGGGTCGGGGCGAGTGGATTGCGAAGTTCGTGGGCCAGCAGGGCCAAGAACTCGTTCTTGCGGCGGTCGGCCTCCTGCAGCGCCTCCTCGGCTCGCTTACGGGCAGCGAGCTCGGTTTCCAACGCGCGCGAGGCCTGCTGCACTTGGTAAGCCGTCGATGCAAATTTACCCAGGCTGGTCATGAGCCGCTGGTCTTCCGCGTCGAACCGGCGGCTCTCATCGTGCGCAATCACCCAGACGGTTCCGACCGGCTCGCCGGCAACGTGGAAGGGGATTAACAGCACCTCCACAACCGGCGGCGAGACTTCCGGCGGAAAGGGGTAATGCCGTCCGGGCCGCGAGAGGAGCAGCGTACAGTTCCGATCCAGCACCGTGCCACAGGGGCTGATCTGGCGGGGCATCGTGCCGCCAATAAAGCCAGCCCATCGTCCCGCCACTGCGTGCCAGCGGAATATCATTCGCCCGTTTTCTTCCTCCAAAATGCTGATCCCCGCCGAGTGCGCACCGCACAAGTCAAGCGCGGTTTCAGCCAGTGTCCGCAGGACGTTCCCCGACGAGCTGGCCATCGCGTCCATCAGGCCCGTCAGGGCGTGACTCTCGGCCTCATAATCGGCCGGCCGCGTTTCACGCCGGGCCAGTTCGGCGGTGCTGATCACCGCCTCCAGCGGCACACGGCTGTCACTGGTGAACGAATGTTCGCCGTGGCCGATGCCTGGCACGGTCGAAGACTCGCCCTGGTCCCACGCAGGCGCGCTCATCATCGATCACCTTAATTTCCTGTATTGCCAGCCTCGGAATCCCGGGAAAGCGCGCCCCAAACTTCAGGGCAAGACGCGGCAGGGAAATCAAGCGCCCTGTCGAACGCAGTGCACTGTACCACGATCGGGGCAGGCGTCAACGGCTGGCTCCGCGAACGAGCAAACCGAAGGAAGGTGTTTGGATCAACCGCGCGGCGCCAGGGCCCGCTCGGCCAGCTCGAAGACGGCCTGCACGGCCAAGGCCAGCAGCGCGGCGGGAATGGCGCCTTCGAGCATCAAGGGAACGTCGAACTTGTCGATGCCCCGCAGGATCGGCCGGCCATAGCCGCCGGCGCCGATAAAACCGCCCAGCGTCGCCGTGCCGACGTTGATCACCGCGGCCGTCTTCACACCGGCCAGGATGGTGCGCGACGCCAAGGGCAGCTCGATCCGCCAGAAGATCGCGGACGCGGGGAGCCCCAGCGCCTCGGCCGATTCACGCAGCGAGGCCGGGATGCCCTTCATGCCGGCGTGCGTGTTGCGGACGATCGGCAGCAGGCTGTAGAGAAACAGGGCCGCCACCGCGGGGTAGGCGCCGGTGCCGCGGTCGAGCAGGGCCTTCATCACCGGGATCATGAACAACAGCAGCGCCAGCGAAGGGACCGTTTGCAGCAGGCCGGTCGCCGCCAACACAACTTGACCCAGCTTGGGGTGGCGGGCGGCCAGGACGCCCAGCGGGACGGCGGCCAATACCGCGGCCGCCAGCGACGGCACCACCAGCAGCAGATGCTCCAGCGTAGTCCGCAGCACGCGCCGGGACAGCGGCTCGTCGCTGGTCTCGGCGTTGACCCCCAGCTTGGCACTGAGAAACTCGGCGGCCACCCGCCCTTCGTCGAGCTTCTGCTGCTGGACCTGCGCGTTGAGCCGCTGCATTTCGGCCTCGCTGATGCGGCCCTCCAGCAGCCGCAGTTGATCGAGCAGGCCCGCAGCGCTGTCGGCGCGGTAGAGCCAGACCGCCTCGTAAGTCGGGAAGAAGCCGCGGTCGTCGTCGAGCACTAGCAAGTCGTAGGCCGAGATCTCGCCATCGGTCGTGTACAACTCCATGACGTCGATAGCGCCTTCGACCAGGGCCCGGTAAGCGATGCTGTGACTGAAGCCCCTGGCACCCCGTTGGGGCAGGCCATACTGCCGCTTCAGGCCCGGCCAGCCGTCGGGCCGGTCGAGAAACTCATGGGTGAAGCCGAGTCGCAGGTCGGAGTGGCTCCGCAGGTCGGAAATGGCGCGGATGCCCAGGGTCGCGGCCGTGTCTTTGCGCATCCCCAGCGCGTAGTTGTTGCGGAATCCCAGCGGCTTGCTCATGCGGATGCCGTGCTCGGCCAGGGCGGCCGCCAGATCCGGCGGGTCGGCCTTGAGGATCTGCCGGGTAATGGTGCCGGTATACTCGGGGTAGACATCGATATCCCCCTGGGTCAATGCGAGCCAGAGGGCCTGCGTGCCGCCCAGGTCGTCGCGGCGGGCGTCGATGCCGGCCTGCCGGGCCAGTTGGACGGCCATCTCGGCCAGCAGGATCGACTCGGTGAACTTCTTCGCTCCGACGACGACGGCCGGCCGGCCGCGGTCTGCCGAGCACCCGGCCAACAAGACGGCTCCCAGGAGCGCGAGCCGCATCAGGCCACCATT
>JBBDNX010000513.1:0-3116 GCA_040877345.1 Pirellulales bacterium | reverse complement strand
GCCCCCGCAACAACCTGCCGCCGTACGTCTGCATTCCCAACCAGCCCAACGAGTTCGCCGGGACCGGTTACCTCAGCTCGTCGTTCGCTCCCTTCAGCCTGGGAGCGGATCCGGCCGCGGGAGGCTTCCGCGTGCTCGATCTGAACATGCCGGGCGGCGTCGACGAGGCGCGGTTCAACCGCCGCCGCACCGCCTTGGAAGCCGTGAACGAGTATTTCTCCAAGAAGGAGAAGGCCGATTCGCTCACGGCCATGGACAGCTTCTACGATCGGGCCTACAGCCTGGTCAGCTCGCAGGCGGCGCGAGAAGCCTTCAATATCGAGGCAGAGTCGCCGGGTATCCGCGACGAATATGGCCGCAACGAAGCCGGGCAGCGGATGCTGATGGCCCGCCGGCTCGTGGCCGCCGGCGTGCGGTTCGTGTCGCTGACCTACGGCGGCTGGGACATGCACACCAGTATCTCGGCCGGCATGCGGTCGCAACTGCCGGCCTTCGACCAGGCCTTGTCGACCTTGATCAACGACCTGGACCGCAACGGCCTGTTGGACGAGACGCTGGTGATGGTTTCGTCGGAGTTCGGCCGGACGCCCAAGGTGAACGGCACGGCGGGCCGCGATCACTGGCCCAAGGTGTTCAGCGTGGTGCTGGCGGGCGGCGGGACCAAGCGCGGCTCGATCTTCGGCGCTTCGAACTCCACGGCCAGCGAGCCGGAGGATGACGAGATCGGCCCGGAGGACCTGGCCACGACCGTGTACCACCAGTTGGGCATCGTCGCCGACAAGGAGTTGATGGCCCCCGGCGACAGGCCGATTGAAATCGTGAATGGCGGCCAGGTCCGCAAGAACCTGCTGGCCTGACCACTGGGCGAATCGAAGGGCCGGGTGAATCAATCGGCCGGCCGACGCCGGCCCGCCCTTGCCTGGGAGATTCCAGACTGTCGAAGCGCACCCAAAAGGAAAAGAGGCATTCCATGCATCGCTTTTGGAGTCCGCTTTTCGGCGGACCGGCTGCCGCGGGTAAAAGGGCGAGCAGGATCGCCAGGGCCGCGGCCAGTGTCTTGCTGTTCGGCGCCGCGCCGGCTGTGTTGCTCTTCGGCGCCTCGCCGGTATTGGCGGCCAGCCCGAGCCTGGGTTCGATCACCCCTTATGGGGCCCAGCGCGGCACGGAGGTCGAGGTCAACTTCAACGGCGGTAATCTGGGGGACGCCGAGGAGATCCTCTTGTACTACCCCGGCATCTCGGTCAGTCACTTCGAAGCGGCCGGCGACGGAGCGGTCAAGACCAAGCTGAACATCGCCGCCGACTGCCGGCTGGGCATTCATGCGCTGCGGGTCCGCACGGCGACGGGCATCACCAACTTGCGGACCTTCAGCGTAGGCGCCTTGCCCGAGATCCAGGAGATCGAGCCGAACAGCGAGTTTTCCGCGCCCCAGCAAATCAGTCTCGATACGACGGTGAACGGGGTGGTCGAGAGCGAAGACGTCGATTTCTTCCAGGTCGAGGCCAAGAAGGGGGAGCGGATCACCGCCGAGATCGAAGGCATCCGCCTGGGCAATACCTTCTTTGATCCGTACGTGGCCATCCTGGACCGCGACCGCTTCGAACTGGCCACCTGTGACGACGCCGCGCTGGTCTGGCAGGACGGCGTGGCTTCGATCATTGCGCCCGAGGACGGCAGTTACATCGTCCAGGTCCGCGAAAGTGCTTTCGGCGGCAACGGCGGCTGCACGTATCGCCTGTACGTGGGCCGCTTTCCACGGCCCACCGCCACGGTCCCCTCCGGAGGCAGGCCGGGAGAGACCATCGCCGTGCGTTGGCTGGGAGACCTGGCGGGTGAGTGGACGGAGCAGGCGACGATCCCGACCGAGCGGCAACCGCTGTTCGGGCTGTTTGCTCGCGACGACCGTGGAATCTCGCCTTCGCCCAATGCCTTTGTCATCAGCGATCTGGGCAACGTGCTCGAGGTCGAACCCAACGAAGCGGCCGACGCGGCCACGCCGTTCGACGCCCCCATGGCCCTGGCCGGCGTCATTCAGCAGCCGGGCGACGTCGACACCTTCAAGTTCGCCGCCAAGCAGAACCAGGTGTTCGACGTGCGGGTGATGGCCCGCAAGATTCGTTCGCAACTCGATCCGGTGCTCAACATCAATCGCTTGGACGGCTCGGGGGTGGCCGGCAACGACGACAGCGGTGGACCCGACAGCTATGTCCGGTTCACCGCGCCGGCGGACGACACCTACCTGCTGTCGGTCCGCGATCATCTGGGCCAGGGCCGCGGCGATTATGCCTACCGGGTCGAAGTCGTGCCGGTCCAACCGCGGCTGACCATGGGTCTGCCGGAGCGGCAGCAGTACGTCGATGTGACGGTGTCGGTGCCGCAAGGCAATCGCACGGCCTTCCTGGTCAGTGCCAGCCGGGCTGATTTCGGCGGCGAACTGGCGATCGACATGGGCGGCCTGCCGCCCGGTGTGAGGTTCGAGGCGATCAACATGGCGGCGAACCAGTCGATCGTGCCGGTGCTGTTCACCGCGGCGCCGGATGCGGCCACTTCAGGCGCCCTGGTCGACGTGGTGGGCCGGCACGTCGATCCCAACCAGAACATCGAAGGCCACCTGGAGCAGACGACCGGGTTGGCTCGGGGACAAAACAACATCCTGGTCTGGGGGCACACGGCCGACCGCATGGCCACGGCGGTGACCGCCGCAGCGCCGTTCGCGATCGAGGTCGTGCAGCCCAAGGTACCGCTGGTGCAAAACGGTTCGATGGGCTTGAAGGTGGTGGCCACGCGGAAGGAAGGCTTCACCGCGCCGATTTCGGTGCGGATGTTGTACAACCCGCCGGGGGTGGGCTCGTCGGGCGACGTTTCGATAGCGGAAGGTCAGACCGAGGCGATCATTCCACTGACCGCCAACAGCGGCGCCGAGGTCAAGCTCTGGAAGATCGCGATCATGGGCGAGGCCACGGTAGGAAACGGGCGGGTGCTGGTTTCGTCGCAACTGGCCGACCTGGAAATCACCGAGCCGTTTCTGGGGTTTGCCTTCAACGCCGCGGCGGTCGAGCAGGGCCGGGAGACCGAAGTGGTCATCGGCGTGACGGCCAACCGGCCCTTCGAGGGCG
>JBBDNX010000512.1:0-3121 GCA_040877345.1 Pirellulales bacterium | reverse complement strand
CGCTACGCCGACATGTTTCAGATCGGTGCCCGCAACATGCAGAACTTCAACTTGCTGACCGAAGTGGGACAAACCCGCAAGCCCGTGCTGCTCAAGCGGGGCATGAGCGCCACCATCAAAGATCTGCTGATGAGCGCCGAATACATCCTGTCGGAGGGCAACTGCGCCGTGGTCTTGTGCGAGCGGGGAGTCCGAGGGTTCGACCCGGCGACTCGCAACCTGTTCGACGTGGCGGCCGTGCCTGCCACCAAGGCCTTGTCGCACTTGCCGATCATCGTCGATCCGAGCCATGCCACGGGCCGCCCCGATCTGATCGGCCCCTGCGCCCTGGCGGGGGTGGCGGCCGGGGCCGACGGCGTGCACGTCGAGGTTCACAATTGCCCGGAGGAAGCACTGTCGGATGGCCCGCAGGCCCTGCTGCCCGACCAGTACAGGGAGCTGGCAAGCCAGATCCGCTCGTTGGCCGGCCTGTTGGGTAAGACGATTTCGACGCTGGACCGGGGCGACGTCCCGGGCGCGTCCAAAGCGGCCGCCGCCAAGGGAGGCGCCTCGTGAGAAGATCGTTCGTCGCCGGCAACTGGAAGATGAACCTCAACCGCGGCGAGTCGGTGTCCCTGGCCCGCGCGGTGGCCGACGGCGCGCGCGGTTTGGCCGGCATCGAGCTGGCGGTTTGCCCTGCCAGCGTGTATCTGGACGCTGTTTCGGCGGTGCTGGCGGGCAGCCCCGTCGGGGTGGGTGCCCAGAACATGTACCATGAGGCGGCCGGGGCCTTCACGGGCGAGATCAGCGCGGCGATGCTCGTCGATCTGGGCTGCCGCTACGTGATTCTGGGCCACAGCGAGCGGCGGCACCTGCTGGGCGAGACCGACGGCGACGTCAACCGCAAGCTGCACTCGGCGCTGGCGGCGGGCTTGACGCCGATCGTCTGCGTCGGCGAGATGCTGGGCGAGCGGGAAGCCGGACGGACCTCCGAGGTGATTCACCGGCAGTTCCAGGGCTCGCTGGCGGGCCTCTCGGCCGAACAGGCGCCGCGGGTGGTGATCGCCTACGAGCCGGTGTGGGCCATTGGAACGGGCAAGGTGGCGACCCCGGAACAAGCCGAGGAGGTCCACGTCGATCTTCGCAAAATGTTGGCGGCCCGGTACAATCCAGAGGTGGCCGAATCGGTGCGGATCCAGTACGGCGGGAGCGTCAAGCCGGCCAACGCGGCCGAACTGCTGAATCAGCCGAATGTGGATGGGGCGCTCGTCGGGGGCGCCAGTCTGAAGGCCGACGATTTTCTGGCCATTGCCGCCGCCGCCCGCAAGGCCTGAGCCCCGGCCGACGTGCCGGCCCAACGTAGGAGCGAGTTATGGGTCCTTTGTTCATGATTCTGATGTTTTTTACCGGCCTGTTCCTGATCGTGCTGGTGCTGTTGCAGCGCGGCCGGGGGGGCGGCCTGGCCGGCGCGCTGGGCGGCATGGGGGGGCAGAGCGCTTTCGGCGCCAAGGCGGGCGACGTGTTCACCCGGATCACGGCGGCCGTGGCCGTGTTCTGGATCCTGCTGTGCGTTGGCGCGGTCAAGTATTTTGGATCGACAACGGAGTTGTTAGACGAAGGATTGGGCGGCGGGGTCGTGGAACAACCGCTGAACGACGCCGGTCTGCCGAGAGATGCGGCTGGCCGCAGCCGGGGTGGCGAAGGCGGCGCCAAAGCAGGCAGCGGCGCCGCCTCCGGGACGAAAGCGGGCGGTGCAACAGGCGCGTCCAGCACCAAGGCCGCAACGGGCAGTCCCAGCGGTGCAACGGGCGACCGCGCCGTGGAGGCGGAGACGGAACCACCCGCCTCCCGGGAGAAAGCGAGCGGGTCGTCGGCTGAAAAGTAAACGGCTGAATCGGATTGCCAGACCCACTTGCTTCGGAGTTCTTCCCCCTTGCTGCTGAGCATGACCGGCTTCGGAGAGGCGCGGCGCCAGCACGAGTCGCTGGTCGTGTCGGTGGAAGTGCGCACGATCAACGGCCGCTATTTCAAGCTGGCGTTGAAGTGCCCCGAGGGGTACGGCGGCTGGGAGGCGGAGATCGAAAACCTGGTGCGGCACCGGATCCGCCGGGGCTCGGTGCAGGTCTCGCTGCGGGTGGACCACTTGGGCAGCGTCGACGCCTATCGGCTGGACCCCGCGGTGCTGGCCGGCTACCGCCGCCAGATCAACGAGCTGAACCGCCAGTGGAACCTGACCGACAGCGTGCGGCTGGAATCGCTGCTGAGCCTGCCCGGCGTGGTGCTGGAGGGCAACCCGGCCGTCCTGGAGAGCGAGTGGCCGCTGGTCCGCGAGACGCTGCAGGAAGCGATGCAGAACCTGGATCGCATGCGGGGCGACGAAGGCCAGGCCATGGCGGCCGATCTGGCGGCCAATTGCCGCTTGATTGCCGCCGAGCTGGACGGGATTGCCGGGCGTGCCCCGGCCGTCGTGGAGGCCTACCGCGCGCGGCTGGCCGAGCGGTTGCAAACGCTGCTTTCGGAGTACTCGGTCACGCTCGATCCGGCGGACCTGATCAAGGAAGTCGGCATTTTCGCGGAGCGTAGCGACATCTCCGAAGAAATCGTCCGGCTGCGCAGCCATCTGGAGCAGTTCGATACCATCATGGACCAGGCCGAAAGTGCCGGCCGCAAGCTAGAGTTCCTTACCCAGGAGATGTTTCGCGAAACCAACACGATCGGCTCCAAGGCCGGCGACGTGCAAATCGCCCGGCACGTGATCGAGGTCAAGGCAGCCATCGAACGTATCCGCGAAATGATCCAGAATATCGAGTGACTGCATCGGCAATGCGGCTGCGCGGCGAGGAGTTCACGGCATGGCGACCGTCCCGGGAGGCAAGCTGGTGGTGATCTCGGGTCCCAGCGGCGCCGGCAAGACCACGCTGTTGAAGCAGCTCTACGCCCGGTCGCGCGCCCCGCTGGTGCCCAGCGTGTCGGCCACCACCCGTGCTCCGCGGCGCGGCGAAAGCAGTGGCGCGACAGGAAGTCTTGAAGCGACGTCATCGCAGTTTGGTCACGATTCCCGGCCGCCTTAACCTCCAGGAAAGTCTTGGCGGCGTCGCGGCGCGAAGCGGGTTGTTGCAGCGACTCGCGTTGACGCCGGAGG
>JBBDNX010000511.1:0-17277 GCA_040877345.1 Pirellulales bacterium | reverse complement strand
AAGAGGCGGAGCGCGGCGCGGCCGCGCCGGGCGCCCAGCGAGCCAACCTGCCAGCGCCGCCATCGGAAGGACGCGGTTCTGTTGCCGCCGCTGAAACCGCTGCGCCGGAGGTGCGAATCCTCGCCGCGGAACGAACCACGCTCGCGGACATCCCCTTCGTTTCGTTTTCGTGCCAGGCCACCAATCCAAATAAGGCCCCCCTGACGTTCGTGGGATATCGCCCGGACTCCTTTGGTCCGCCGCTCCAAGAGGGGCAGATTGCGCCGATTTACGTCGTCGAGTTGAAGCGCGACGGTGAGTGGCATGAGCATCCGATGGGGTGGTGCGGCACCGGCATGGACGCCATCGAGCTTCCACCGGGCGGCTCCGGTTCGTTCGGCTTTGCCGTGCCCGCGGGACCGCAATGGGAGGCGGCCCGCGTCGGCATCCGCTGGAGTCCACCTTTGACGGTCCCCTTTGAGGAGGTGCCCCTCGCCGGAGAGGAGCCCTTCACCACCGCGTGGAGCGAACCGTTCAATCCATCCGCTTCAGAATGAAGAGGCCGCCGCCCAAAACGTTGACGTAGACATAGTCGCCGCTGGCGACCACGCCGACCGTCTCGCCCGGCGCTTCAAACGAGGCGACCTCTGTTGGAGCCGTCGGATCGGAGATATCGACAACGAGCAGGCGGCCCCCGCCATCATCGCAGACATAAGCGTAGCGGCCCGCCACGGCAATCGCTTCCGCAATTCCTGGTCTATCCCCCTGATCCGCATAAACACCCACCTTTTTTGGATCCCTTGGATCGGAAACGTCGACGATATACATGGCCCCGTCGTCGTCGGCGACATACGCATGATTGCCAGCCACGACCACGTCCTGCGGTTCCGAGATCCCCTCGCAGGAGCCCATCTCCTTCGGGTCCTTTGGGTCCGAGATATCAACCACCCAGAGCGTTGACGCCTTATCGGCGACATAGGCGTACTTCCCTGCCACCGCGACACCCAAGAACAGATCTGATCTTTCAGGTTCACAGGATCCGAGTTCAGCAGGTACCTTCGGGTTGGAAACGTCCAAGACCTGCAGTAGGCTGCTCCAGGAGTTCTTGCCCTTGGGAACGTAGTTGTAGGTGAGGTAGGCGTAACGACCCGCCACGGCAACAGCGTCAACTACAGGTCCCCATTGGCCGGGCGCTCCTGGCCGAGCTGCTACTCCCGGAAGGTACGAAGCAACTTCGCTTGGGGCCTTGGGGTTGGAAACGTCGACGACGCGCAGGCCACCGTCCTGAGCGGCCACATAGGCAAACCCATCGGACACGGCGATATCGCGGGCTCTTCCGGGCAAGCTGCAGGAGCCGACTTTCGTCGGTGCCTGCCGGTTGGAGACGTCCATGACCGTCAGGCCGTCCGGCGGCCGACGTAGGCATAGCTGCCGACGACGGCCAGCCCGAGTGGATCAGCATGGAGGGGCCCTGCGAGCTGCGCCGCCAGCGCGAGCGCGGACACGGCAAGGAGCAACGTCTTCTTCACGGATTCTCCTCGGGGTAGAATCTGGCACGCCCAAGACGAGCAATGCTCGCGTCCGCATCTCTAACGCCGAAGCGTTACGGGAGCCACTGATCTGGCCCAGGAGTAAAACGGAGTAGCTCGAACCTCTTCCGGGCGAAGCGTCTGGCGCTGGGGAGTTCCTGCCCCGGTGTCCGTCACGCGCCCGGCGCCCAATCGTGTAACGCCGCCCCGTTATCCTGAATGCCGAAAGCTCAAACCGCGAAACCATGGACCTGCTGGCCCGCTCGATGCCGCCTGCCCAGCGGGACTGGCAACCGCGCGATAGACGTGGGCATCTCAACTGGGAGAGGCAGCATGTTCGACCGGCAATCCATGACTCTCTGCTGGCTCAGTTCGGCGGCGGTCGTGGCGCTGGCTGGATTTTCGCCGCACGCGGCCGGCCAGGCCCCGCACTCTGAACCACCGAATGCAGAGGACTCGGCGACAGCCGAAGAGCAGACGGCGCGGGACATTCTGGCGCGATTCGACCAGAACTGGGAAGACTACACGAATGAACCCCACTATGGCGATCCACGCTGGAAGCTCAAGATGGAAACGGTCGTCGGACTGGTTAAGGCTGGCACCAACGCAGTCCGCCTGCTGGACGAGGCGGCCAGAGAGGGGTCATCGTGGGCGGAGCACACCCGCGCGCTGGCGGCCGAAGTGCTCGCGATCCTGAACGGCCCCGCGCCGGTTCGGGAGGAGCTGGCGGGTTACGATCTGGCCAAGGTGGACACGGCGCAGCTAGGGAAGCCTGCTCCTGACTTCACCCTTGCCGACGCATCGGGTCAGACCTATCGCTTGAGTCAATTCCGCGGCAACAAGACCGTCGTGCTGACGTTCATCCTCCAGGATATATGACCCGGCTGAAACGCTTATCTCGCGCAGTTGCGCGATCAGGCCAAAGAGTTCGAGCGGCGCGAAGTGCAGGTCCTGGTCGTCACGACGGATGCACGGGTTGACCAACGAGGCGCTCACGCTATTC
Source organism: Pirellulales bacterium (assembly GCA_040877345.1). Taxonomy (GTDB): domain Bacteria; phylum Planctomycetota; class Planctomycetia; order Pirellulales; family JAICIG01; genus JBBDNX01. The sequence goes on along the minus strand of JBBDNX010000511.1, from coordinate 14,766 downwards.
TGGCCGACCGCGCGGCGACCGTCAGCGCCACGTACGGCGTCGCGTTTCAAGTTCTGGGTGGCGCCAGCCGGCCCGCAACGTTCGTGATCGATCGGGAAGGGGTGATCCGATTTGCATACCGTGCTGGGCAGAAGCCCGGGCGGGTCTTCATCGACGACGAGAAACTGTTCCCCGACGCCCATTGGTCGTACGACCGGCCGAGCATGAGCCAGCTCTTCAAGGTGCTTGACGGGCTCCCCGGGATTCTCGCTCTGCATCGGGACCGCACCGACAAGATCGCTCGACTCTCTCAAGCGACAGTGCCCATGCTGGTGGCGGCGCTCGAGGATCAGGACAGCTACCTCCGGGCCGAGGCCGCGAAGCTGCTCGGCAAAAGGGGACCGGCATCCAAGGACGCAGTCCCCGCGCTCATTGTTGCGCTGGGCGACAAAGTCGGCTATGTGCGTTCGGAGGTTGCCCAGGCGCTCGGCAAAATCGGGCCGGACGCCAGATCGGCCGTGCCTCGCTTGATCGAGGCCTTCAACGATCATGACGAAGGAGTTCGCCTGGCGGCTGGCATTGCCCTGCGAGACCTCGGACCCGACGCCAAGGCGGCCGTGCCGATGCTCTTCAGAGCGCAGAACGACTGGAACTCCAATGTGCGAGAGATCGCCCAAGAGGCGCTCGGCAAGATCGGTCCTGTCGCCATGCGTGAACTCACGGAAGCACTGCGCGACGAGGACCCTCACATCCGGTCAACAGCCGCTGCGGCCTTGGGTGCGATCGGTCCGCCCGCCAAGGCTGCCGTGCCCGCGCTCAAGGAACTGCTGAAAGACGATTACGGGGGCGCTCGCGCCGCCGCCATTAAAGCCTGGCAACGGATCGATCCCCAGGCCGATGGGCTCGTGCCGGCGCTGGTGGACGCCTTGCACGACCAAGAGAACCGTGTGCGGCACGCGGCGGCCTCAGCGCTGGGCACCGTGGGCGCGAAAGGCGAGCCGGTGATCGCCGCGCTTCGGCGTGCGCTCACGGACAGCGACTCCTGGGTCCGGCTGGGCGCTGCGATCAGCCTGCAGCGGCTCCGTCCGCACGACGCTCGGTCCTTAGCCGTGCTGCGTGAGCTGCTGAACGATGCCGATGCCGAGATCCGCGCCGGAGCAGCCGCAGCACTGGACCACGGGTGATCAACCGGGTTGGGACCAGCTCGTTCCGCTGCCGCTGGTGGAAAACCTCTTGACGACTATATACTGAGTATGTATACTCGGTATGTAATCAAGAGGGCCGTCAGGCGAGCGAGGTGCCCCATGATGCGCCGTTTTTTCCAAACCTGCCTGGTTGTCGTCATTTCCTGCATCGCGGCCCAGGCGTCGCAACCAGATGCCGGCGGGGCGGTCGATCGCGGGCAGCGAGCCGTGCGGACGACGCTCAGCCCGCTGGCCGTATCAACGCGGGCCTACGAGGACGCCTGGAAACAATGGGGCTTGGAAGAACGTCCGGCCGACTACGAGCTCGCCTTCCGATCCCGTTACGGCCTTCACGAAGCGCCTTACGAGAACGGCGCCTTGCCGACAGGCCTCCACGAGATTCCTGGGCCGTTTGGAATTGGACGGGCAATCGCGCACGACTGCTTGCTGTGTCATGCCGGTTCGATAGCCGGCCAAACGCTGATTGGCCTGGGCAATGCCTCGCTCGACTTCCAGTCGCTTTACGAAGACTTGTCGGCCGGCGATCTTGTTTCCTGGAAGCTACCGTTCAACCTGGGCAACGGCCGCGGGATCATCGAGGCCAGTGCAGGAACAACGTTCCTGCTTCAGTTTCGCGATGCCGAGCTGAACATGCAGCCGGCCGTCGAGCTCGACCACCGGGACGATTTGTACCAGGACATTCCCGCCTGGTGGCATCTGAAGCGCAAGAAAACGATGTTTCATACCGGCTCGACCGACGTGAGATCGGTTCGGGCCAACCTCACCTTCTTGCTGGCGCCGGTGAATTCGGCCGGCTATATCAAGAAACACGAGCCCGTGGTCGCCGATATCAAGGCCTATTTGTTGACCCTCGAGCCGCCCAAGTATCCGTTTTCCATCGACCAGTCGTTGGCCGCAAGCGGAGCGAGGGTGTTTCGAAAGCACTGCGCGAAATGCCACGGCACGTACGGGCCGGACGGCGTTTATCCAAACAAGGTTGTTCCCGTTGAGCTCGTCGGGACGGATCCCACCTTGGTGAATTGGGTTACCGGGCTGCCCGAGAAGGACAGGGACTATTACAGCAAGAGCTGGTTGTTCCGCGAAACAGGCGCCGATGGAGAGCCATATCATGGGCTCAACGGCGGCGGCTACCAGGCGCCGCCGCTGGACGGCGTGTGGGCGACGGGGCCGTACTTTCACAACGGCTCCGTGCCGACCGTCTACCATGTGTTGAACTCGGAGTCGCGGCCCGCGGTCTACACCCGATCATTCGCCACCGGTCCCGACGAATACGACCAGGACAGGCTCGGCTGGAAGATCACGGTGCTGGACCAGGCCCCCAGCACAGGCCTGCCGGCCTTCGAGGGCCGCAAGATCTGCGACACCACGCGGCCGGGCCGTTCCAACCGCGGACATACCTTCGGCGACGCGCTGCCGGAGCACGAGCGGATGGCCGTCATCGAGTACCTGAAGACACTGTAAGAGGGGGCTTTCTTGCGGTCCGCCGTTGCACGGCGCATCGCGGAAAGGAGCACGAAGCTGTCATTCAAGCATGCACTGCTGGGGCTGCTGGCGGAGGGCCCGCTCCATGGATACGAATTGAAGACTGCTTACGAAACGGAGTTGGTCCCGGCGGGCAATCTCAATTTCGGGCAAGTCTATACCACCCTGGAGCGGCTGAACCGCGATGGCCTGGTCAGCTTCGAAAAAGTCAACCAGGCCGAGCGGCCCGACAAAAAAGTCTACAAGCTGACTTCGCATGGCCGCCGGGAGCTCAAGGATTGGCTCACCCGGCCTTCGACGATCGACCTGGACCAGCGCAACTCCACGTTCCTGAAGTTGATGCTGGCCCGGCGGCTGGGCGGTGTTGACTTGATGGGAGTCTTGGCCGCGGAAAGGCGGGCCTGCTTCGAGCGCCTGCACGAAGTCACGCGGGCCAAAGCGCAAGCGCAACAGGCCGGCGCGCCGGTCCAGAGCGTACTGCTGCTGGACCTGGCGGTGCTCACGTTGGAGGCCTTCTTGAAGTGGCTCGACCGTTGTGAAGCGGCATTAAAGCAGGAGACCGACAAGTGAGCGATGGCACGCATACCGTGGATGTGCGGGGGCTGACCAAGGTCTTCGGGGCGGGCGAGGGAGCCGTCGAGGCCCTGCGCGGGGTCGACCTGCAAGTGGCCCGGGGAGAGTTTGTCGCCGTGATGGGGCCTTCCGGCTCCGGAAAAAGCACGCTCTTATATCTGATCGGGGCGCTGGACGCGCCCACTGCCGGCACGGTGTCCATCGACGGCGTCGACCTGTCGAGAATGGACGACAACCGCCTTGCGTTGCTGCGGCGACAACGGATCGGTTTCGTTTTTCAAGCGTTCAATCTGTTGGACGTGCTCACGGCCGAGGAAAACGTCTCGTTGCCGCTCGTGATCGACGGAGTGCCCGAGGCGGAGGCGGCCCGGCGAGCCGCGGAATCGTTAGGCCTGGTGGGCATGTCCGGCCGGCGGCACCACTTGCCAGGCCAGCTTTCCGGCGGCGAACAGCAGCGGCTGGCGATCGCCAGGGCCCTGGTTACCCGGCCGCTATTGCTGCTGGCCGACGAGCCGACTGGGAACCTCGACAGCGCCAGCAGCGACCAGATCATGCGGCTGTTGTGCCGCCTGGCCGAAGAACACGGGCAGACGATCTTGATGGTGACGCACGACGCACGCTGGGCCGCGGCCGCAAATCGCGTGATCCGTTTGCGGGATGGCAGGGTCGCCGACGAGCAGACGCTGCCGCCCGCGCGGGCCTATCCCCAGGTCGTTCGAGAGCTGGAATCCCAGTTATGAGCCCGTCGCGGTTGCCCACCTTGTGGCGCTACTCATTGCGGCAGACCCAACGGCGGCCGGCCCGAGCCGTGCTCACGCTGCTGGGCATCGTGATCGGAGTGGCGACGATTGTGGCCGTCTCGGTCACGACACAGGCGGCGCGGCGCGCGTACCGCGAGATGTTCGAGGCGCTGACCGGCCGGGCCTCCCTCGAGGTGGTCGCCGAGGCGATGGCCGGGTTCGAGGCGGACCAAGCCGAGGAGCTGGCGGCGTTGCCGCTGGTCAAGGCCGCGGTTGGCCTGATTCAAAAGCCTGCCGCCCTGGTGGGCCCATCCGGTCCCATTCCGGTGACCGTTCTGGGGATCGATCCGGCCCGCGACCGCGCGGCGCGTGATTACGAGCTGCACCAGGGCCGATTCATCGGCGAAGATCCGGGCGTGCTGCTGGGGCAGGAATTCGCTTCAACTCATGGGATTGCGTTGGGCGGGACGGTGCGGCTGCTGACGATCAGCGGGTTGGTCGAGGCACCCGTGGTCGGGCTCTTGCAGCCGTCGGGAGCGGCACGATTCCACGGCGGAGCGGTCGTGTTCATGGCGCTTTCACAAGCGCAGCGCCATTTCGACCTCGAGGGAAAAGTGAACAGCGTGCAGCTCGTGCTGGCCGACGGCGCCGACATCGGCCAAGCGGAGGCGGCCGTGCGCCGGCGGCTGAGCGTGGGGCAAACCGTCGGCGTCCCATCCGAGCGGGGACAGCTCGCCCAGGATGCTTTGCTCAACATCGAGCAGATCCTGGCGGTCCTCAGCGTGGTATCGATGGTGGCCGGGGCGTTTGTGATCTTGAACGCCTTTCAGATGAACCTGGGAGAACGCCGCCGACAGTTTGCCATCCTGCGTGCCTTGGGCGCCAGCCGGCGGCAAGTCACGCATCTGCTGCTGCGAGAGGCGGCCGTGCATGGGGTCGCGGGCACCGCCCTGGGAATCGCGGCCGGAATGGCCATCTCCTTGTCGTTGACCCGCGGCATGGAGCGGCTGCTGGGCACGGCCGTGCCGAGTCCGGCCTTGACCCTGGAGCCACTGGCATTGGCCATTTTGCTCGGACCTGCCATGACCCTTTTGGCGACCTTCGGCCCGGCGCGCCGCGCTGGACGCCGCGCGCCGATCGACGATCTGCTCGGCAAGACGCCGCCCGCCGGGACGAAGATGCCGCGCCGTTGGGCAGTGACCGGCCTGGCTCTGATCGCCGCCTGCGGGCTCATCGACCTGGCCTTCATTCGTGGCTGGTTGACGCCCGCGCTGGGGCGGCTGCTGCTGCCGGCCGCCATGGTGCTGGTGCTCGCCGGCAGCGTCCTGGCCCTGGGCGTTGTCCTCGGGCCGTTAATGCGATTGGTCGGCGCGATTCTGGGGCCGCTGTTCGGGATCGAGGGAAGACTCGCCGTCCGCCAGTTGCGCCGCCATGCTTCGCGGACCGCCTTGACCGTCGGGGCCCTGATGGTCGCCATCGTGATCACGATCGGGCCGGGCAACGAGATCAAAAGCGCTCTCAACAATCTACATGCCTGGTTCGATAACGTGGCGGGGGCGAACTTCCACATCCAGGGCGCGGATACCGATCTTGGGTTCTCAGTGAGTATCGTCTCGCTGCCGGAGTCGTTGGGCCACGAGCTGGCCCAGCTCGATGGCGCCCAGCGAGTCGATCGAATCAATTGGTTTCCGGTGCGAGCCGGCGGCCGGCCGGCCTTGCTCATCGCTGCCACGTACAGCCCCGATCGACCGGAGCAGCTCAACCCTGCCCAGGACAATCCGCCGGGCGTCATGGAGCGGCTGGCACTGGGTGAAGTCGTCATCGGGACAGCGCTTGCCCAGTCGCTCCAGCTCGATGTCGGAGACAAGCTCGAGTTGGCAACGTCGAAGGGGTCCATAAGACTTCGCATTGCCGGCAAGTGCAATCAGTACCATGCCGGCGGCATGACCGTTCATATGCAGCGCGAAGCAGCAGGGAAATGGTTCGATCTCGAGGGTGCCCACTTATTCTCCATCACGGCCGACAAAGACAAGGCACCAACGCTGGAATCCGAACTCAAGGCGTTTTGCGGCCAGCGCGGCCTGCTGCTGCACTCGCGCGAGCAATTGCGGCAAGATATGGACCGGCGAAGCGCCGGCACGATCGGTTTCCTCTGGGTCCTCATGGCACTGGTGTTCGTGGTCGCCTCGCTGGGCATCGCGAATACACTGACCATGAACGTGCTGGAGCAGACTCGCGAGCTGGGGCTGCTCCGCGCGATCGGCATGCGGCGGGGCCAGGTGCGCAAGCTGGTCCTGGCCCAGGCTTCGGCGATTGCCCTGGCCGGTGCGATCCCAGGCGCGCTGCTGGGCATTGTTCTGGCCTACATGATGAACTTGCCGGCCGAGTGGCTGACAGGTCATCGGCCACCGTTTCAGATCCACCTGTGGCTCCTTGCCACCGCGCTGGCCGTCACGGTGTGCATAGCCGTCGTTGCCGCCCTGGTTCCGGCCGATCGCGCCGCTCGACTGCGGATCGTTCCGGCGCTGCACTACGAGTAGCGGCCGCAGTTTTCTTGACACTTCCGCCCGGCAAGGGGTAAGGTGGGTGCCATGAGAACCGGACGCTTGAACCAGCACGTTACCAGCCAGCACAGTGCCGACCTGGCGATCAGCCGTCGCCGACTGCTGGCCCTCGGCTCGGCCGGCTGCCTGGGCATGAGCCTGCCCCTGTTGTTCCGGGCCAGGGCAGCCCAGGCCGAAGCGCCCGCGGCACCGCCCGCCGCTCGAATCAAGTCGTGCATCGTCATTTTCTACTACGGCGGCCCCAGCCAGCTCGAAACCTACGATCTGAAGCCCGACGCGCCGGCGGAGATCCGCGGCGAGTTCAAGGGCATCTCCACCAGCGTGCCAGGATTGGCCATCTCGGAGCACCTGCCGAACATGGCCCGTGTGATGCACAAGGTGGCCTTGGTGCGCAGCATGCACCATGAGATGCGGCTGCACGACGCGGCCTGCGTACACACGCTCACGGGCCGCCCGCCGGCCCGCGGCGACGGAGAGAATTTTACGCCTCCCAACGAGTCGGAGTCGTTTCCCTGCCTCGGCGCCTCGTACAGCTACTTGAATCGCCGGCGGCGGCTGCCCGTGGCGCACGCCGCCTTGCCGTTCGTGATTCACAACGTGGTCCCAGTGCCCTGCCAGACCGGCGGCTTTTTGGGCAACGCCTACAATCCGTTCCAGATCAACGGCGACCCGGATACGCTGGCCTACCGGGCCGATATGCTGGCGCTGCCGGAAGGCCTGACGCTGGACCGCATTGGCCGGCGGGGCGGATTGCTGCGCTCGATCGATGCCGCTGGAGGTACCGCCGCCTCGCAAAGCGCCCTGCTGATGCGGGCGCATTACCAGAAGGCGTTCGATCTGCTGGAGTCGGAGGCCGTGCGGCGGGCGCTCGACATCGACCTGGAAGACGAGCGGGCCCGCGATCGCTATGGGCGCCCCGTCGCAGGGCAGAGTTTCCTGGATGGTCCCACCGGCGAAAACGGCGCGCACCTGGGCATCGGCCGCACGATGCGGGGACAGAACCTGCTGGTGGCCCGGCGGCTGGTCGAGGCCGGCGTGCCGTTCGTCAACGTCTACGATTTCAAGCAGCAGGGCAAGAACTGGGATACCCACACCGACAACTTCAACCAGCACAAGGACCACCTGCTGCCGCAGGCCGACCAGGCCCTGGCGGCCCTGATCGAGGACTTGGACGAGCGTGGCCTGTTGGACACCACGCTGGTAGTCGCCTTGGGCGAGTTCGGCCGGACGCCGCGGATCAACGAACAGGCCGGCCGCGACCACTGGCCCGACTGCTACACGGCCCTGCTGGCCGGCGGCGGCGTGCGGGGCGGCTACGTGCACGGCGCCAGCGACAAGTTTGCCGCCTACCCCAGCCGCGATCCGGTGACGCCAGGCGACCTGGCCGCCACGATCTTCGACTGCTTCGGCATCGACCCTGCGACCGAGATCCGCGACATCGGCGGCCGCCCCTTCCACGTAGCCGATGGCCGCCCCCTGCGCCAGTTATTCACGGGCGCTTAAGTAGCAGGCATACTCCGTATGCCGTCCGCCCAGTTCGAGCCACGGCACACGGAGTGTGCCTGCTACTTTAGATGTGCGAGGGACACGGTGAGCCTCCAGCCCGCGGCCTTATTTGCTCACCACTTCAGGCCGAACTGGTCGCCGCCGGAGGCGCGGCCGGTGCCGCCCTTCAAGGGAGCCTGGCGCTTGGGAGACTGACTGGCGGCCGCGGGCTCTTCGACTTCAGGTTCGGGTTTCTTGGCCGGCTCGGCCCGGGCCATCAAGGCCTTCATCGAGAGGCCGATCCGCTGCTGCTCGACATCGACCGACAGCACCTTGGCTTCGACCTGTTGGCCTTCCTTGACCACGTCGCCCGCCCGCCAGACGCGGCCGTGGGCCAGCTCGGAGATGTGTACGAGGCCTTCGATGCCCGGCTCCAACTCGACAAAGGCGCCGAACTCCATGATTTTCGTGACGGTGCCCGCCACCGTGCTGGTGACCGGGTAGCGCTGAGCCGCGGTGGTCCATGGGTTTTCGGTGAGGTCGCGCAGCGCCAGGCTGATTTTGCCGGACTCGGCGTCGATCTTCTTGATCTTGACGTTGATGGTCTGGCCGAGCTGCAATACTTCGCTGGGATGCTTGACGCGCTGCCAGGCGAGCTGGCTGACGTGCAACAGGCCGTCCACGCCCCCCAGGTCGACAAACGCGCCGTAGTCGCGCAGGCTGCGCACCACGCCTTCGCGGACCTGCCCCTCGGCCAGCTCGGACATCAGGCGGGTCTTGGCTTCGGCCCGGTCGCGCTCGATCGCGTCGCGGCGGCTGAGGACCAGGTTGCGCTTTTCGGGGTTGGCCTCGGTGACGACGCACGTCATCTTCTCGCCCACGAATTGCGCCAGGTCGTCGACGCGGTACATCGAGACCTGGCTGATGGGAATAACGCCGCGCAAGCGGTTGACTTCGCATTCCAGGCCGCCCTTGTTGTGACCGGTGATGCGGGCCTCGACCAGCATGCCCTCGGACACATCCGACCAGTCGCCGACGTCGGCGGCCGCGCCGGGCAGCGTCAATTGGTAGAGGCCTTCTTCGGGGTCGAAGCGGCCGACCACCACCTCGATGAGGGCTCCCGGCTGGGGCGGCTCGGCAAATTGCCGCAGCGACAAGAGACCCTGGTCGCGGCCCCCCAAGGTGACGAAGACGTTGTCGCGGTGCACGGACACGACACGGGCCTGCGCGCGCTCCTCGGGCTGGTATTCCTTGGCCGCGGGCGCGGCGGCCGGGTCGAGCACTTCGTCGAGCGAGAGGCCGCCCAGGGCGGCGGCGACCTCCAGCTCCAACTCCAGCGGCAGTTCACTGCGGATGTTGGGCACGGGAAACTTGCGCGGTGGCTCGACGACTGTCTGGGCGCGCTTCTTCGATCGTGGCGCAGTTTCCGGCTGGACTTCGGCAGGCTGCGGTTCGGGCCGGGGCGGCGGCGTACTGGCGGCAGTGGAGGGGAGGGACTGGTCCTCTCGCTCGCGCGTCCGGCTGGTGTGCGGCGGCGTGGCGGGCGGCGGTTCGCTGCGGGCGGGGGGTGAAGCAGGCGATTGCGATGCGGGATGGCCTGCGGGCGGAACGGCCGACAGCGGCGGCGTGGCCTTGACCGGCGGGCTGGCGGGACGTTGCGAGCCGATCTTGATCCGTTGCGGCGGTGGAATACTCACCGCTGGAGCGGGGGTCTCCGCCGGCTGGCCGGCTCGCGGCGATGCGGCTTGTTGGGCCGACTCCGGCTGGCCGGTTTGCTGGGCCACGACGGGCTGCCGTGCCTCGGTTTCGGCGCTGGAATCCGGCGGCCGCTGGCTGCTAGTTGATTCACCCGTTGTATCGGCCCCGGGCGCTTCGCTTCTCGACGCTTCGCTGAACACCTACTTCTCACCTGCTCGATTTGTGTACCAGCGGCCTTCCCGGGCCAGCAATCCCGGCCCGGAAGTCCGGCGGACGTTCAGATCCGTCGACCGCAGAGGGTCCAGTTTAACAGCCCTCCTGACATGATGGTAGGCCGCGGGCGGGCTCAGGCAAGAGCCGCCCGGCGGCGTCAGCCCGATCGCTGCTGGCCGTCGGCTTGATCCAGCCGCGACCGCATGGCAGCTAGCGTCGCGGCGATATTGAAGAGCACAATGATGATTTCAAGGTAGACCCGCAACACCACCAGGCCCAAGAATGCCATGCTGACGCTCAACAGGAACGCGAAGATCGTACCGAAGAATCTTTGCGCGAAGCTGATCGCCGGTGATGGGGCGGGCAGCTCCTCGCCCTCAAGTTCCGGGAAGCCGAACGGGTTCTCGCGGCTGAATTGCGAAGGCTCTGGCTCGTCCCCCGCGGTGATGCCCACATAGACGGCCAGCACTCCGGCTACCAGGCAATACACGCAGGCCGCCACCAAAGCGGCCACCCAGACCACTCGAACGATCCACGGCGTAACGTACTGCTGGAATCTCCAGTCGATGGCGGATGCGGCAACGTCGGCCAACGACACCCTGGGCCGGCGGTGTGAGAACGGATCCCGGGCGGTCTGTGTGCGGACCAGCGGACCCGGTCCCGGCATTTGAAACTCGCCGCCACAGTGAGGGCAGGCGACGGCCGCACCCGCGGTTTGTGGATCGATAGCGATCGGCTGGCTGCAATGCGGGCAGGCAGTGGCCTGGCCAGGCAGGAATGGCCCGGGCGCGGAATCGCTGGCAGGCGGGGTCGCGTGGCCGGATGGAATCGGCGGAGGCAAAGGCGGCCCGGCAGTCGCACTGGTAGGCTCCGTCTCGGCAACCGGGGGCACGGCGTCCACCGGCGCCTTGTCCGCGGTGCCGGCTGGCAATCGGAAGCGGGTGCCGCAACTGGGGCACGCCGACATGTGTCCCAGCATCTCAGGATTGACCGCCAGCCGTTTCTCGCACTTGGGGCAGCGAATGGAAAAGCCCGGCACGGATCACCTCCCCTGGAAGCAGGCATCCAGCTCGAGGGCTGGTGCCATGGGCAAGAGTATTCCGGCTGCACCACGGCCGCAAGAAAAAAGCAGTGCCGCGGCGCCGCAACCGGCCGTTGTACCACCCGGGTGGGGCGTTGATAATGCGTGAGACCGTGAAGTACCGGTGCAATTGAAGGAGGAGATGGCATGCCCGCGACCGAGCAAGATTCGTTCGACCCCGCGGACTACGCAGCGGCCGTCGCCGAGCTGCTCGAACCGGAGCGGCTGAATGAGCTAGGGCCCGGCCAGCCGAACTTGGCCGCTCGGCGCCGCCTCGTGGAACTGGCGGAGGATCCTTCGCGCCTGGCGCGTGATGGCCGCGTGGATGATGAATGGACGGCGGCCTGCCTGGCCGGCCTGTGGCTTTACCACGACTTTCTCGACGAGTCGCACCGGGTCAGCCAGGAGCTCAACTCGATCGAGGGGAGCTACTGGCATGGGATCATGCACCGGCGCGAGCCGGACTACGGCAATGCCAAGTATTGGTTCCGCCGAGTCGGCGGCCATCCGATCGGCGGCCGGCTGGTCGAGGAGGCGCGCCGCCTGGCCGGTGAGCATACACTGGACGCGGCCGCGCGATTCCTGGTCGATCAGCCGGCCTGGGACCATGCGAGGTTTGTCGATCTTTGCCAGGCGGCGGCAACCGGGGAATCGGCGTGCGGGGCGCTGGTCCGGCAAGTCCAGTTGCGCGAGTGGCGGTTGCTGTTCGACTACTGCTACCGGCGCGCTTGTCTGCTTGGGCCATCGGGCTAAGCTAGACGGATGCCGTTTCAATTCTATTGCCCGCAGGGGCACCTGCTGGAAGGGCACGAGTCGCAGATGGGGCAGCAGAGCCAGTGCCCGCTCTGCGGAATCCTGTTCATCATACCGGTGATCCAGACCGGGGCCGCGCCGCCCGGATGGAGCCCAGCGGCGCCGGGCCCCTGGCCTGAGGCGGGAGCCGCCGAGCCGGCCGCCGAAGCGCCTCCGGAAATCAACATCGACCCGCCGCCACCCGCCTTGGGTTCCGCGGCCCCGGCCGGACAGGAAGCCGAGCCGCCGGATTCGCAGGCTGAAGTGGCAGCGGAGGAAAAGCAGGAGCCTGCCATCCTTCACGTACCGTGTCCGCAGGGTCACGCCTTGGAAACGCCCGCCGAGATGATCGGCCAGGAGGTCCTCTGCCCGTTCTGCCAGACCCAATTCCGTCTGCGGCGCGAGGACAGCGTTGAATACCGCGAGGAGCAGGCTTTAGCGCGGCGGCTCCGCGAAGAGCGGTTCAACAAGGCCGTATTGAAGTGGTCGATCGTCGCCGCCGTGGTCGTCGTGCTCGCGATCGTGACCATGATCGTGCTTGTAGCTAACTAAAGGCAGAAGGCAGAAGGCAGAGGGCAGAAGACAGAACCAAGAGAATTGAAGGAGGGAAGGATGAATCAGAAAGAGGGGACTGCCATTGTAGATCTAGCGACGCGAACAAAGGCCTTTGCGCTGCGCATTATCCGGTTGTTCGGGGCACTCCCAAAGGCAGCGGTAGCCCAGGTGTTGGGCAAGCAACTGCTGCGAAGCGGCACTTCCGTTGGAGCGCACTATCGGGAGGCAACCCGGGCCAGATCGACGGCTGAATTTGTCAGCAAAGTTCAGGGAGGTCTGGCGGAATTGGAGGAGACAGCGTATTGGCTCGAGCTGCTGGCAGAAAGCGGAATAATCCGCGCCTCGCGATTACACGATATTCGCCGGGAAGCCGACGAGTTGACCGCCATCCTCGTAACGTGTGCAAATAACGCCAGCAAAAAAGACCCAAGAACGAAGGGTAACCGGAAGTAGCTTTCCGGTGTCCTTCGTCCTTCGTCCTTCTGCCTTCTGCCTTCTGCCTTCTGCCTTCAGAAGTCGCGAAGGATTTCGCGGGCGGCGTTGCGGCCGCAGGCGCCCATCACGCCGCCGCCGGGATGAGCGGCGGCGCCGCATAAATAGAGGCCCGGCAGCGGAGTTCGATGGTCGGCCCAGCCGGCCACGGGCCGCAGCGAGAAAAGCTGGCCCAGGCTCATCGCGCCTTGAAAAATGTTGCCCCCCGTCAAGCGGAAGGTGCGTTCCAGGTCGAGCGGGCTGAGCACCTGCCGGTGCAGCACCGCGGCCGGCACGTTGGGCGCGTAGCGGGCCAGCTCGTCGAGGCAACGATCGGCAAAAGCCTCCTTCACCTGGTCCCAGTCCCCTTCGGCCAGCCGGTAGGGAGCATATTGCACGAACATCGACATCAGGTGGCGGCCGGGTGGGGCAATGCTCGTGTCGACGCTGGTGGGCAACGTGATCTCCAGGATCGGATGCTGGCTGGGCCGGCCGTACTTGGCGTCGTCGAATGCCCGTTCCAGATAATCCAGGCTGGGGCCGATGTGGATCGTTCCGCGATGCTGCGGCCCGATGGCGTCGCCGGGCAGGCACGTGAACCGCGGCGGCTCGGCCAGCGCCAGGTTGATCTTGGCCGAAGCGCTCGAGTAGTCGATGCGTGCCACGGCCGCACGGAACGGCGCGGGCAAGGCCTCCGGCTCGAGCAGCCGCTCGAACGTCCAGTGCGGGTCGACGCTGGAAGCCACCGCCCACGACTCGATCTGGCTGCCGTCGGCCAACGCCACGCCGGCGGCCCGGCCCTTGGACGTCAAAATGCGGACCACCTCGGCCTCGCGGCGGATCTCGACGCCCAGGTCCATGGCCGAGCGGGCGATCGATTCGCTCAAGGCGCCCATGCCGCCTTGCACGTAGCCCCACACGCCGCGGACGCCGGTCGCCTGTCCCATCACGTGGTGCAACAGCACGTAGGCGCTGCCGGGCGACGAGATCGAGGCGAATGCGCCGATGATGGCGTCGGTGGCCAGCGTGGCCTTGAGCACGTCGGACTCGAACCAGCGGTCCAGGATGATCCGGGCCGAGCCGGCGAGCAACTCCAGAGCCTCGGGCAGGTCGTCACCCAACTGCCCCATGGCCCGGTACATCCGCCACAGGCCGGCCGCGTCGCGGCCGCGTTTGGCCAGTCCGATCCGCCGCCAGGACGCCGGCAGCGGCAGCGGATCGGGGGCCGGCCGCGAGAGCAGCGGCTCCAGCGCTTCCGCCACGCGCTCCAGAAGGCCCTCGTAGCGGGGATAGGCGGCCGCATCGCGCTGGCTGAACTGGGCGATCTGGCTCACGTTGAGCCCGGGCTCGGGTCCCATCAGCAGACTGCGGCCATCTTCCAGCGGCGTGAACGACGAGGGGGACCGCGGCAGGATGACCAGCCCATAGTACGCCAGCCGCAGCTCGCGAATGATCTCGGGCAAGAGCAGGCTGACGACGTAGGCCGCCGTCGACACCTTGTATCCCGGCCAGAGCTCCTCGGTGGTGGCGGCGCCGCCCAGCACGTGGCGCCGCTCGAGCACGCAAACCGTTTTGCCGGCCTTGGCCAGGTAGGCGGCGGCGACCAGGCCATTGTGCCCGCCGCCGATGATCACGCAGTCGAAATGGCTACGAAGAGTCATAATCCCAACATCGGATAGTTCAGGCAGAAGGATGAAGGCACAAAGCAGAAGGCAGAAGGCAGAATAGGACGGGGAAGGTAAGTCGGGGCGAAGCGGCCAGAACTCTGACGAGTCTGCTACGGGGGATGGCGAGTCTGCGAGTGGGTAGCAGAACTGCTCCGAAAACTTCTGCCAGGGCGGCGCGCAGGGAGAGGATCCTTGGCGCCTGGGGCGGAATACGTAGATTCGAGGCGAAAGAGTGGGACGTAATGGTTGGAAGGCGTGCAC
>JBBDNX010000510.1:0-3124 GCA_040877345.1 Pirellulales bacterium | reverse complement strand
GTGTCTTATCATGCCTGCCAGGCGCTGATACGCGAGGCCAGCCCGCCGGCCTCTCAGACGCGCGCTTTACCTTGGCTGCCTGGATGCCCATCGGTCCAACGATTCTGGAGTCGCCCTGATGCCGACCAAAGGCGAAGCATTCGCCGGCCTGTCCGTCGCCCTGACTACTCCCTTTCGCGACGGCGAGGTGGATTATCAAGCCTTGCGCGAACAGGTCGAATTCCAGGTGGCCGCCGGCACCCGTTGCCTGTGCCCGGTCGGCACCACGGGCGAATCCCCCACGCTCTCGCACGAGGAGCACGAGCGGGTCATTTCCTCCACGGTCGAGTTCGCCGCCGGCCGCATCAAGGTCATGCCGGGCACCGGCTCCAACAGCACGCGCGAGGCCTTGCGCCTGACGCGCTGGGCGGCCAAGGCCGGCGCCGACGCCGCCCTGGTCGTCGCCCCCTACTACAACAAGCCGACCCAGGACGGGTTCTTCCAGCACTTCAAGGCGCTGGCCGAGGAGGTCGGCATCCCGATCTGCGTCTACAACATTCCCGGGCGAACGGGCAAGAACATCGAGCCCGAGACCATCGCCCGCATGGCCGAGCTGGAAAACATCGCCCTGGTCAAGGAAGCCACCGGATCCATGGACCAGGCCTCGCAGATCCTGGCTCTGACCAACCTCACCCTGCTCAGCGGCGACGACAGTCTCACGCTTCCCTTGTTGGCCATCGGCGGCCGGGGCGTGATCTCGGTCGTCGGCAACATCGTGCCCAAGGACATGCTCGCTTTGCTCAAGGCCTTTGAGTCGGGCAAGCTGGCCGAGGCCCAACGCTGGCACCGCAAGTTGTTTCCGCTTTGCCGCGACATGCTCGGCCTGGCTACCAATCCGATCCCGGTCAAGGCCGCGATGAAGGTCCTCGGCCGCGATACGGGCGAACTGCGGATGCCGATGACCCCGCTCTCGGCCGGCGAAGAAACCCGCTTGCGGGCCACGCTCACCGCCTACGGCCTGTTGTGAGCCGTACCTGCTGGAGCAGGGCAGGGCCTGCCGTGCGCGGGGGGCGCTGGGTTTCTCTCGTGTGTGAACGGCCGCACTGCTTCTCGGTCCCGACACGTCGGGACCTCCAAGCAGTGGCACGCCAAGATCGCCTCACCGACTGTCGGTTGTTGCCTGCATGCCTGAAGTCGTGCTGCTTTGCGAACACGCCACGCTCAACGGCGGCGAGCGGTCGGCCCTGGCGGCCCTTCCCGGATTGCAGGCGGAAGGTTTTGAGATCGTCGCCCTGGCGCCGCCTTCAGGTCCGCTTGCCTCGGCCCTCACCCAGCAGGGCGTGGAAGTGATTGGCTTCGAGGCAGGGTCCCACGCGGGCTCCCGCTCCTGGCGCAGTGTCTTGCGGCAGCGTCTTGTCCACCTGCTCGGCGCACGCCGGCCCGCGCTCGTGCACGCCAACAGCCTCTCCATGGCCCGCCTGGCGGGCCCCGTGGCCGCCGAACTGGGCTTGCCAAGCCTGGCGCACCTGCGCGACATTGTGCGGCTCAGCCGTCCGGGGGTCGAGCAGTTGAACGCTCATGGCCGCTTGCTCGCCGTGTCGCAAGCCACCCGCGACTATCACCTGGCTCAAGGCCTGTCCGCCGAAAAGACCTTCGTGCTGCATAACGGCGTCGACCTCCAACGGTTCCAGCCGCGCCGGCCGACCGGCTGGCTGCACGCCAGGCTCGGCCTTCCCCCTCAAGCCGTGCTGGTGGGCACGATCGGCCAGCTCGTGATGCGCAAGGGGCACGACGTGCTGGCCCTGGCCGCCGCCATGCTGTCCGACGTGCCGCACCTGCACTGGGTCATCGCCGGCAGCCGCTACTCGGGCAAAGAGGAAGCTGTGCGCTACGAGGCCCAGCTCCACGCGACCTTTGCCGCCGCCGGGCTCTCCCGGCGAGTGCACTTTCTAGGCACGGTCGATTACGTTGCCGAGCTGCTGAACGAGTTGACGTTGCTGATCCATCCCGCCCGCCAGGAGCCCCTGGGACGCGTGCTGCTCGAAGCGTCCGCCGCCGGGCTGCCCATGGTGGCCAGCGACGTGGGGGGCACTCGCGAGATCGTTGCGGCGGAATCGTGGCCCGCTTGCCTCGTCCGCCCGGGCGATCCGCGGGCACTGGCTCTGGCCGCCCGCCGTCTGCTGGACGACCCCCAACGGCGCCGAGTCCTGGGCGAGTCCAACCGGCGTCAGGCCGAAGCCGTCTTCGACGTCCGCCGGACCACGGCCGCTCTCGCTCAGCACTACCGGGAGCTTTGCGACTAAGTCGCAGCGCGGTGTCGCCCCGTTCTCACTCATCTCTTCTGCCTGGGCTGAAAGTTGGCCTGCGGCGGACCGTCTGCCTTGCTTGCGGCTACGTTCCTGGGTGAAGGCAACCCCGTCGCGGGCTTGAGGACCTGCTCGGGCGTTGCCTGGCCTGCCGACGGAGTTGCCGCAACGTCGGCCGCCGGCTCCTTCGCCCTGCTGGTGCCTGACTCCTGCTTCCTCCGTCCTTCCGCCAAACGCGACTCGGCAATCCGCCGTCTGGGTTCTTCCGGACAGTTCAGCCAGAAGCAGCGCCTCAGCCCGGCGATTTCGTCGCGAAAACCGAGACGCTCCATTTCTCGATATGCCGTCGAGGGAGTCCAGCCTTGATGGCGCACGCGGAACACGCCCACGACGAGCCCCGACCGGTCCCGCCCCTGCTTGCAATGCACGTACACCGGTTGCAGAGCCGGATTGCTGATGATGGCCAACGCCTGCCGCAATGTCTGGTCGCTGGGCTGACGGTAGCCCATGGGCACGTGCCGGTGGGCGATACCGCGTGCCCGCAATGCGCGCCGCTCGCGGGCGACGGCGAAGCGGTTGTGTTTGCGGAGGTCCAACACCGTGCGGATGCCCAGTTGCTGGAGCCGGCGGTAGTCGGCCGCCGAGCGAGGTGCCGGACCCCGATAGACGCCCCTGGAAACCGGCCGCATTTCCAGGCCCCAGGCCGGCAGGCCACCCCACAGCGCAACCAAGAGGATGGCAAACGAGGCCCGTCTGGCCGCAATCAATGGAAGCATGTTAGAACACTCGCGCGGTTGGTCGATCGTGCCATCCGTGCAAGCGTACTAACGACCAATCTG
>JBBDNX010000509.1:0-3133 GCA_040877345.1 Pirellulales bacterium | reverse complement strand
AGGCGTGCACTACCAGCCCCGGTAGGGGCGAAAGTCAATAGCCGGGCGGCG
Source organism: Pirellulales bacterium (assembly GCA_040877345.1). Classification (GTDB taxonomy): domain Bacteria; phylum Planctomycetota; class Planctomycetia; order Pirellulales; family JAICIG01; genus JBBDNX01. The sequence continues at coordinate 3,082 of JBBDNX010000509.1, read as the reverse complement.
TAAGCCCCCGGCAGCGCGCCACCGACACCGCCGTAAGCCCCCGAAGGGGGCGACAGTGATCGTAGCCTGAGTGGGTTTCCGAAATACGTGGCGTGTGTATCGAGGTTCGCCAAGTTTTTCATCATTCAGGGTGCCGGCACGACATGACCGACTCGCCAGAGTTCTGGTCAACTGGTACCCGCTGCGCTGATCAGCCGCTTCGCAGGGCCGGACGGCCGCAGGCCAAGAACGCTACCGGCAATGATGTCTTGCCATCCAGCGCCAGCTCGACCAATGCCTGCCCCAGCACCCCGGTGAACTTGAAGCCATGGCCCGATAGCCCCGCCGCGAAGACCACCTGCGGCCAGGCCGGATGCCGGTCGACGATGAAGTGCGAGTCGGGCGTCATCGTATACATGCAGACGCTGTGGCGGCTGAAAGGCGGCACCGCCTGGGGCAAGTGGGCGGCCAGAAAGTCCTCGACCCGCCGTTGCTCGACGGGGTCCACCTGGCGGCTGACGGCCAGCGGGTCCTCGACGCTCGCTCCGCCGCTGTGCTCGGCCGCCTTCACGCCCCACCCGTCAATGCTGGGCACGCCATAAAAGATGCCCTGCGGCAATTCGAACAGGTAGCACGGGCACCCGGCCGCGGCACTGTATTGTTCGCCGCGCTGGCGATACCAGAAGACCGATTTGCGCCGCACAAGAAGCGGCAGGCCCAGGTCGGCCAAGACCGAGGCCGCCCAAGCGCCGGCCGTGATGATCAAGGCGGCAGCCGACACGGGGCGGCCGGCCACGACCCGGACGCCTCGGCCTTCGGCCCGCCAGCTTTCGACGGCCGTTTCCGATTCCAGCCGGGCGCCCAGTCGCCGTGCTTCCTCCTGGTGGGCCAGCACGCACTCCTCGACGCGCAAGAAGCCGGCCCGCGGCTCGAACACGCCCGCCAGATCGTCCGGCACGGCAAATCCCGGCCAGCGTGCCATGACTTGCCCGGCCGGCAGCTCTTCGATATCCAGGTCGTGCATCCTGGCGCTGGCCCGCACGCCCGCCAGGACTTCGCCGTCGCTCGGCCCCACTTCCAGCAGCCCGGTTTGGTGGTAGAGCCGTTCGCCGCATCTTGCTTCCAGCTCGGCCCATGCCTTGAAGGCCCGCTCCGCCAGCGGCACATAGTCGGGGTGCTCGTAGTAGGCCTGGCGGATGATGCGTGTCGCGCCGTGCGAGCTGCCGCGGTCGTGCGCAGGCGTGAAGCGGTCCAGCCCCAGCACCTTTGCCCCCCGCAGCGCCGCATGGTAGGCCGCCGCGCTGCCCACCCCTCCCGTGCCCAGCACAACGACGTCGTAATGCTCCATGGACGGGCTACTTCGCGGTCAGCTTGAGAAGCGTTCCCTCGATCAAGGACGCTCTGGGGCAGTTGTGCACATAGGCGTACCCTGAGACTTCATCGTTCAACTGGCGCGTGTGACGAGCGAGGATAATATAAATCGAGTCGCCATCCGAGTTCACGATGCCGGCCAGATCGAACTCTTCTTGGCCGGCCAGTATCTCTCCGATGGCCGGATGGATGAATTGCATGTCGTCGGCGGTCAAGTCGCTGTCGTCGTAGACGTACTTCTGGAACTGCTGGCTGGTCATCACGCAGTACAACCTGCCCGCGGCGTCCCGGACTTCCAAGGGGCCGTCCTGGCGACTGACAGCTTCCGCGATGTCTTCGTCGAGCTTTTCAATCATGCCAGCATTCTACCACGCAACTGCTAACGCTAACGATCATCGAGCGACTTTCTGATCATCTCGCTGTCTGGACAGAAGGCTTGCTTCTGCCGGCGTCCGGCCGCACACTGGAGTGACGAAAATGCGGGAATCCCGGGTCAAATCCTTCGCTGAACAGCTTTGAGGTGGACTTCATGACGCTACCTTCCACTCGACGATTTCTGGCGGGCGTGGCGCTCGTCGTTGCCCTCGCGGCGCCCACCGTCACCCGCGCCCAAGCCACCGCCGCCGACCAAATCGATGCCCTGGTCGATGGACCCGATTACAAGCATGCCCACTGGGGCATCCTCGTCACCGAGCTCGAAACCGGCCAGGTCCTCTACGAACGCAATCCCGACAAGCTGTTTGCGCCAGCCTCCGTCACCAAGCTCTATTCCGTCGCCGCCGCCCTGGCCGAGCTGGGCCCGGACCACCGCTTCGAGACGCCCATCTATGCTCAAGGTGCCGTCGACGAAGCCGGAAATCTCGATGGCAGCTTGGTGCTCGTGGCCAGCGGCGACTTGAGCCTGGGAGGCCGCACCGCCGCCGACGGACGCATCGCCTTCAAGAACTCCGATCACACCTACGCCGGCTTCGGCGATTCCTCGGAGCTCACCGGGCCCGATCCGCTGGCCGGATTGAACGAACTGGCCCGGCAGGTGGCCGCGGCCGGCATCAAGCGCGTCCGAGGCGAGGTGCTTGTGGACGACCGGCTGTTCGAGACCGCCCAGGGCACCGGCAGTGGACCGTCGCGGCTGACGCCGATCATGGTCAACGACAACCTGATCGACCTCGTGATCACGCCCGGCGAGCCGGGGGCGGCCGCCAGCGTGACCTCGCGCCCGCAGTGCCTCGCCTGGCAGGTCGACGCAAGCGTGGAAACCGTCGCCCCCGACCGCAAGACACGCATCGAGGTCCGTTCGCACGAGCCGGGGCGGATCGTCGTCCGCGGCCAGATCGCCGCCGGTCGAAAACCCCTGGTCCGCATCCATGAAGTTCCCGACGCCGCCTCGTTCGCCCGCTCGCTGTTGATCGAAGCCCTGGCACGGGCCGGCGTCGCGATCGAAGCATCGCGGCTGGCCGCCAACCGGCGCGACCAGTTGCCCGACCGCGCCGCATATAGCGATCTCAAGCGCGTGGCCCTGCTCCAGTCGCCGCCGTTTCGCGACTCCGCCCGGCTGATCCTCAAGGTGAGCCACAACCTCCACGCCAGCACGCTGCCGTTGTTGCTGGCCGCCAAGCACGGGCAGCGGACCCTGGCCGAGGGTCTGAGGCGGCAGCACGACGCCCTGGCTGCCCTGGGAGTGGCCGTCGACACCATCTCGTTTGGCGGCGCGGCTGGCGGCGACCGGGCCGAC
>JBBDNX010000508.1:0-3136 GCA_040877345.1 Pirellulales bacterium | reverse complement strand
CTCTGGGCCGGCTGCCGCTATTTTGTCTGGAAAAAAGAAAACACCGCCGGCCGCAAGCCAAACGCAGCTTGGCTGGCTTCCATGGGAGCGTTCTCGGGCATTGCCTTGCTGGCACGGGCCGAAGCCATCGTGTTGCCGCTGGCGGCGGCCGCAACCCTTGGCCTTGCCCAACTGCTGCCGGCATGGCGGCAGCGCTGGTCCAAGTTCGCAGGCGGCGGGGCGGCGCTGGCCGCTGGCATGGCCCTGGTGCTGGTGCCCTACCTGGCTCTCAGTCCGGCCCGCGACGTCGACTCCATAGTGGCCCGGTTGCTGGGTCGGCAAGGGGCCGACGAGAGCGCGCCCTTGAACCTGCCCCCCGGCGCGGTGCTGGCGACCGGGGCCGATCAGCCGCGCTGGCAGTTGGAGGGCACAGGCCAACTGACTTTCGGCCGTAAAGACACGGCGGCGAGCGGCCGGTTCCACGGGTACGGCGCCGCGGCCGCCGAGCTGGCCAGGGAACTGGTCGAAGCACTCGACTATTGGGTGGCCGCCCTGGCGGCGTGGGGGCTGTGGACCTGCCGGCGGTTGCCCGTGCGGCCGGCCGACTGGTTCGTGCAACTCGCAGCGCTGGGCATCGTCGCGGCCGTGCTCAAGGTGGCCGCCACCGGTGGCTATTTATCGGAGCGTCATCTGCTGGTGCCGATCACCTTGTCGCTGGCGTGGGCGGGCGTGGGCGCCGTCAAGCTGGCGCGCCTCGCATCCCGCAACGGCTTCGGCGCCGTGCCGTCCCTGGGCCGCCGCCTGGCAACGTTTCAACCGGCGCTCGTGCAGTGCTCGATGCCAGCGGCCTTGGGCCTGCTGTGCTGGGTGTCGGGCCCCGACGCCTTGCACGCCAGCCGGTCGGGCCATTTGCAGGCGGCGCGGTGGCTGGCGGCGCAAACCCGGCCCGACGACGTCGTGCTCGACAGCCGGGGTTGGACCGCCTTGTACACCGGACGCACCACGTACCGCTACGATGCGGCCCAGGCGGCCTATAGTCACCCGCGGCTGGCCTACATCGTGGTCGAGCGGGCCGAGCTGGAGTCGCCGAGCCGCCGGGGCGAAACACTCCGATTGCTGATGGAGCAAGCCGGCCAGCCGGTGGCGCGCTTCAGCCCCCCCGCGGGCCGCCCCACCCAGCAAGTGCTGGTGTATCGTTGGCACCCCCTGCGTTTCGCCGAGCTGAAAGGTCGTCTCGATGCGCACTAACGTCCGGGCCTTTGTTCAACTGGCTGCCGAAGCGCTCGAGCTTCGCGGCCCCGTGTACGAGTTCGGTTCCTACCAGGTCGACGGCCAGGAGCACGTCGCCGATCTGCGGCCTTTGTTCGCGGGCCAGGACTACGTGGGCTGCGACTTGCGGCCAGGGCCGGGCGTGGATCGGCTGGAAGACCTGGCGGCCCTGTCGCTGAGCGACGACTCGGCCTCCACGATCATCTGCGTAGAGACGCTGGAACACGTGTTCGAGGCGCGGCGGGGCGTCGAAGAAATGATGCGGGTGCTCGCGCCCGGGGGCACGCTGCTGGTCGCGGCGCCGCTCGATTTTCGGATCCACGACTATCCGGGCGACTACTGGCGGCTCACGCCCAGTTGCCTGGAGCGCCTCTTGGCGCCGCTGGAAGCCACGCTGGTCGGCTGGCAGGGCGTGGACCGTTTTCCGCACACGGTGTTCGGCATCGGCTGCAAGGCGCCGGCGCGGCCGAACATCGCGGCAGGCCTCAATCGCTTCATGGAGGCGTACCAGCAGTGGTTGGCGCTGTCGGCGAGCGAAGTGCCGTGGCCGCGCCGCATGAAAAACTGGTTGTCGGGAATCGCGGGCAGCAAGGGAGACCGCCGCCGGGACCGCGAGTATTACCAGGTGCGGTTCGCCATGGAGCTGCCGGCCGGCCGGCAGCGGAAGCACGATCTGCTGGGGTTGTCCCAAGCCGACAGCGGCACCGGCGCCCGGCTCGATCTGAGCTGATGCAGTCTCGGGCCGGAGTGCTTGGCGCGGGACGCGCTTTGACAGGAGCCGCCACAACTCGGAAATCGCCATGAACTCGACAAGCCGCCAGGTGGAACGCGTGCTGGTGATCGGCCTGGACGGGGCCACGTTCGACGCCTTGACGCCCTGGGCCCAATCGGGACACATGCCAAACCTGGCCAGGCTGACGGCCACCTCGGCCCTGTCGGTGCTGCGCTCGACGAAGCCCTACATCACGCCGGTCGCCTGGACAACGTTCCAGACCGGCTGCGATCCATCGGAGCACGGCATCTTCGACTACCGCTACCTGGATCATGCACGGCGGCGGCTGCAGTTGAACCATGCGGGCCGGATCGAGCGGGCCACGCTGTTCGATGCGGTGAGCGCGGCGGGGGGCGAGGTGGTCTCGCTCAATCTGCCGATGACCTATCCGGCGCCCGCCGGCGTGCGGGGCATCGTCGTGGGAGGGCTCGACAGCCCTTCGATCGAAGCGGCACTGGCGCCGTATCCGGAGTTTGCCGAGCGGATGCAGGAAAGCGGCGCCCGCTACGACCTGGCCACCATCTGGCGGCGCAAGCCGACCACGTTCGACGAGCTGGCCGATGGCGTCGCGCAGACCAGGGCCGCCTTCTTTGGCCAGGTGGCGGCCGCCCGCCTGGCCGACCGGATGACCGATTGGCAGTTGATGGTGGTCCAGTTTCAGGCGCTCGACGCGCTGGCGCATCGCTGCTGGCACCTGCTGGAGGTCGACCCGCACGCCAGCGAGCCGGCCGCCTGGATCGGCAAGGCGCGGCAGGCGCTGGTGGCGCTGGACGATTGCCTGGGCGAGCTGATGGAGCTGGCAGCCAGGCGCCGCGCGGCGGTGGTGGCGCTGAGCGATCATGGCTTCGGCCCGTTTCGCGAAAAGATTTCGCTGCCCGAGCTGCTGTCGCGGCGGGGCCTGGTGCGGCTGCCCGGCGGCGGCGCGGCGGCCGGCTTTTATCTGCGCCGCTGCGGCTGGAAGGTGCGCAAGTATTTATGGCGTCGGCTGCGGCCCGGACAAAGCTCCGCCCGGCTGACGCGCCCACTGGGCTGCCTGCTGCCGATCGACTGGCGGCGCAGCGTGGCCCTGGCCCTTCACGGCAACCTGGGTGGCCTGGTGAACCTGAACACGCGCCG
>JBBDNX010000507.1:0-17349 GCA_040877345.1 Pirellulales bacterium | reverse complement strand
CATCAGGTCGATCGACTGGCCGCGAGCCCAGGGCAGGTTGTCGGCCGTGTGGCTCAACAGCAGGCGAAAGGCTTCGGCCGGCGCGCCGGCCACGTCCGGGTGGCGGCCCATCCAGGGCCGTTCCGTGCCGGCAATCACCAGGGGATGCCCCTCGTGCTCGATCGAGAGGCATCGCCCGGCCACGTCGTGCCAGCCGAGATCGATCAGGCCGCGGCGGATCGCGTCGGCGTCAAGGTACCAGTCGTGGTTGCCCAACACGAAATGGCAGCCCAGCGGAGCATTGAGCCGGCCCAGCGTCGTTGGCAGCCAGTCGATCAGTTCCTGGCTGTCGAGCAGGTCGCCGGTAAAGACGAACATGTCGGGCGAAAGCTCTTCGGCCAGTTTGCAAACCTCTTCGAAGAAGCGGCGGTCGGGCCGGCCCGTGTAGTGCAGATCGGTCAGGTGTACGATCGAAAGGCCGTCCCAGGCAGCCGGAAGTCTCGGCAAGCGGTACGTCTTGTCGGAGACCTCGACGCGAAAGGCCTCGTTGCCCGGCATGCCGATCATCAGCCGATGCCTGCCGGCGCCGATGGGGCGATAGCCGAGCCGCTTGTCGATATCGATGGTCTGCGAATGGTTCGACACCTGTGCGGCCGGCGGGCGCTGCCGCGCCTGGGCAACGGCCGAAACCAACAGCCCCAACGCCCCCAAAGCGCACAAGCCAAGGTAGCCGGCCCAGGGGGCGGGCAAGTCGGACCAGCGGCCGCCGGTCAGCAGGCGGGGGCCCGTCAGACCCACGAACCAGATCAGCACGAGCGGAAACGCCAGGATGACCAACTCGTGAAGCTGACGGCTGCGGCGCAGCAGGCCGTGCGAGAGTGGCAAGGCGTGCAGCCGGTTGATCAGCGCCACCATCAACTCGGCGTGGCCGGCGGATAAAGCAGCCAGGGCCGCGGCGTTCAGCCAGCTCATCGTCCCTGGACCACGATCTCGGGCATCATCAACAACGCGCCTTCCTCGTGCAGCAACTCCAGCCGCCCCAGCGCCATGCGGACCGCGGCAAGCCGCTTGGGATCGAGCTTTTCGAAGTAGGGCAAGGCGGCCTCCAGCAATCCGGGCCGCCGGCCGCTGCCGGCCAGCGCTTGTGCGATCGCGAGGTGCGAATCGTCTTTCTTTTGCCCGGCCGCGTCCTCGAGCAACCGCTCCAGGAAGTTCTTGGGCTCCGGCACGATCCGCACGTCGTAGTCGGTAACCTTGGCTTCGGCGGCCGCGAACTGGATGGCGTCGTCAAGCGTGCCGAGCTTGTCGACCAAGCCGAGATCGAGGGCCTGCCGACCCGTGTAGACGCGGCCGCCGGCGAGGCTGTCGATGTCTTTCTTCAGGCGGTCGCCCCGGATGGCGGTCACGTGTCCCTTGAAGACGCCATAGATTTCGTCCATCCAGGCCTGCATGTGCTCGCGCTGGGCGGGAGTGAAGGGCTGGGCGGTGCTCAAGAGCGAGGCATTCGCCCCGCGGCCGTAGCCTTTCCAGTTGACGCCGAGCTTGTTCCACAAGCCGCTGGTGGCGAGCTTGCCGCCGACGACGCCGATCGAGCCGGTAATGGTCGACTCATCGGCGAAGACCGTGTCGGCGCCGCAAGCCACGTAGTAACCGCCGCTGCCGGCCACGTCGCCCATCGATACCACCAGCGGCTTGGCCGCCTTCACCCGCCGGGTGGCGTCGAGGATGATTTCGCTGGCCACGGCCGATCCGCCGGGCGAATTCACCCGCAGCACGACGGCCTTGATCGAGTCGTCGTCGGCCGCCTTGTCCAGCGCTGCGCGGATATCGCTGCTCGAGGCCGCCGCGCTGGCAAACGGGCTGGCCTGGGTGCTGCCGAGCACGATCGGGCCCTGGACGTAGACGATGGCCACCGAGTTTTTGTAGACCTTTTGCTTCTTGCCCGCCAGCAGTTCGCTCCAGAAGTTCAGGGCGCCGAACGGGCTGGACAGGTCGATCCGCGGCGGCGCCTTTTTGCCGTAGTCGTGGTCGAATTTCAGTTCCGAGCCGAATCGCTCTTTCAGGCCGGCTTCGAACTCTCGAACGTGTTGGAGCGAATCGACAATTCCAAGCTCGCCGGCCTTGGCGGCCGTGTAGGGGCCGCCGTCGATCCAGCCCCGCACCTGGTCGGGCTGGACGCCGCGGCCATCGGCGATGAGCTTGACGTGGGTTTCGTACAGGCCGTCCAAGAGCCGGTTCTGCATCTCGTCGGCCTGGGGGCTGGGCCCGTCGCGCATGAAGATTTCGGCGGCGGTTTTGAATTCGCCGCAGGTGAGAAAGTCGGGCTCGACGCCGATTTTTGTCAGGAGGCCCTTGAGATAGGGCGACTCGGCATAAATCCCGGTCAGCCAGATGTCGGCCGTCGGCACGATGTTGATCTGGTTGGCGCCGGCGACCAGGGCATAGTTGCCCATCGACAGCTCTTCGGCATGGGCGAAGATCTCCTTGCCCGACTCGCGGAACCTGGCTATCGCCTGGCGGAGCTCTTCGGCCTGGGCGATCGACACCTCGCTGCCTTCGAGCAAGAGGACCAGCGCCTTGACCGCTTCGTCGTCACGGGCCTTGGTGATCCGGCCGACCAGGTCTTTCAACGATACGGACTGCTCGGTCGAAAAGGGAAAGCCGCTGTCGCCGGGCGACTCGCTTACCGGTCCTTTCAGGTGGAAGACGGCAATCGTCTGTTTGGCCGTCGCCGCCGCGGCAGGCGCCTGGGCCCGTGCCGCCACCGGCGCCAGCGCCGCCACAACTGCTACAACACGCAACAACACGCCACGCAGTTTCATCGCAATGCCTCCAATAACTACTCAAAGCTATAGGCTATTCCGGTCTGCATTCGTCCAGGAATGTCAAAGATTGAGTTTCGCCCCAGCCGGCCGATTTGCCTAGACCGCACGGCGATTTTGCGCCAGAAAACCTAAACCATGGCTGCATAAAGGATTGCCACCCCCCTGGTGGGACGCGGCAGGACATCCAGGGGGGCATTATGTTGATGCAAGAGCTGGGCGGCTGATACACTGCGCGGCGACGGACCACGGACCGGTCAGTGGCCTGCTTGGGGACCCGGCGAAGTCAACTGTCCATGAACGACGTCACTTCGGCTCGACGGATCGACGTAATGAGCAGCCGGCTTGCTCAACTGGCGGGCGATCGCAGCGGCGAGCGTTCCGATGCCCTGGTGGCGGAAGCTGTGGCCGACCTGTCGACGGCCATGGAAGAGTTGCGGGTAGCCGACGAGGAGCTGCGCCAGCAGAACGAAGAACTGGTCGCGGCCAGGCAGTCGGTCGACGAGGAGCAACCGCCTTCGTCCCTGGCCGCCGGGCCCTTGCGGATCCTGCTGGTCGAAGACCATGCCGACACGGCCTTTACCATCAGCCAGTTGCTGCGGCACGTCGGGCACGACGTGGTGCTGGCCCAAAGCATTGCCGGGGCCTTGGAGCGGGCAGGAAGCGAGCCGTTCGACCTGTTGATCAGCGACCTGGGCTTACCCGATGGCAGCGGGTGGGAGTTGATGTCGAAACTCCGCGAACAGACCGGTATTCAAGGCATCGCCTACAGCGGGTATGGGACCCAAGACGACATTCGCCGGAGCCGCGAGGCCGGCTTTGCGCGGCATCTGACCAAACCGGTCACACTCGATCAGATCCTGGATGCGATCGGTCAACTGAGTTTCCAGGAATCGGCGCCTGGATAGCTTCTCCCTCCGGCGCGAAACCATAAGTCCAAGTGCCGGCGCGGGCAGGCGCGCCTGGCCTCTAACTGTCGGGCTCCCTTTGCTGCGAGGAGCGTGCCATCGCGTCCTGAACTGCCTGCCGCAGCCGCTGGAGCGTGACCGGTTTTGACAAGAAGGCGGCGAAGGGCTCGTGCCGCCGGACCACGTGGTCGAAGTCTGGATGGCCCGACACCAGAATGATCGGAAGATGTTCAGCCGCACAAATCTCCTCCGCGGCGGCCAGGCCGTCCAGGACCGGCATTTCCAGGTCGATCACGACCAGGTCCGGATGCTGCGCCCGGCATTGTGCAACGAGCTGCTCGCCATCCTCGGCCAGGCTCACCACCGAGTGTCCCAGCGACAGCAGCATGTCTCGGAGAGTATTGCGGCTGCCGAGGTCGTCATCCGCGATGCCGATCCGAAGTGAACCAATCATGATGCTATCTTGTCCGCCCGCACGTATGAGGCTCGAGCCAGTGCCGGTCGAGCGTGAAGCGAATACCGGGCCAGCAACGGCGTTTACCGGAACGAGCCACAGGGCCGCTCCTGGCGGGCGGTGGCACTACCCCTGCCGGCGGGAAGCACTCCTTTGCGCATGCTGGCAAGCTATAGTTCGCGAATCCAGATGTTGCGGAAGCGGACCGGGTTTCCGTGGTCCTGGATGTGCAACGGCAGCTTCTCCGCATGCGGTGAGTAGGCCGGGGCCTGGTCCCAGGAAGTCGTCCCCTCGATCTTGACGTGGTTCTGCACCAGCACCCCATTGTGCAGCACTGTCACGTGGCCGGGACCCTTCAGCCGGCCGGCATCGTCGAAGCGGGACGCCTGGAAGACGATGTCGAACGACTGCCACTCGCCCGGCTTGCGGCAGGCGTTGACCAGCGGCGGCGACTGCTTGTACAAGGCGGCCGCCTGGCCGTCGGGGTAGGTGGCGTTCTCGTACGAATCCAGCACCTGGATTTCGTACAACCCTTGCAGGTAAATGCCGCTGTTGCCGCGGCCTTGGCCTTCGCCGTCGACCTTTTTCGGGGCGGCCCACTCCACGTGCAATTGGCAGTCGCCGAAGGCCTGCTTGCTGGTAATCCCCCCGCCGCGGATGGTGGCCACGCCATCCTTTATCATCCAGCTCTCGCCCCCCTCCCACTGGCTCAGGTCCTTGCCGTCGAAAAGCCGGATGGCATCCGACGGCGGCGTGCCGGGCCCACCCGGGGCGACCACGGGCGGTTCGGGCCAGACTTTGCCGCTTTTGTATTCCTGTCCCCATAAACAACCGGCCAGGCAGAAGCAGACGAGGATCGAAGGCGACGTGATCAGTGCTCGGATGGTGGAGAGCATGACGAAAGTTTCCCTGGAACCGGAGCTGGAACTAGCGATCGACTCTTCGGCCGCCTAAATCCGGTAGCTGACTTTGTTGGATACTTCGATGTACTTGCCCTGGCAGCCGCTCTGATAACCCTCGTACTTCCACATTTCCAGGACGATCTCGTAGTTGCCGGGGGTCTGGTCGTCGTGCTCGTAGTCGGCGGCCAGCCGGGCCGGCACCGTCGAGAGCACCTGGCCGTCGCGGCTGATCTTCCAGTGCAGACGCGTCGCCCAATCGTCGGTGACGTGACCGCGGATCACCTTGCGGCCTTCGAGCCTGATCTCCGCTTGCGGACTGCCTTCGAATACCTGGTCCATGAGGTTCTCTCCTGCCGGGCGGCGGGCATCCTAGTGGTTGAACAAAAAGTTCTTGCTGTTGAGCAAGGCCCACATCAAGTCCTGCGCCGCCTCCTGGCGCTGGCTCCCGTACGCCTGAAAATGAGCCAGGGCGACCTGGCGTTCGGCATCCGACGGGAGGCGGGCCAGCGACCACAAGTACAGTTCCTCGATGAGCTGATCGTCCAGCGGCTTCTCGGCGACGAGCCGCTCGACGCGGCCGGCTGGTTGGGCCAGGCGGGCGAGCACGGCCGGGCCGTTGATGAACTGCAGCGCCTGCTGCATGTTCGAGCTGTCGTCGCGTTCGCACTCGCAGGCTTCGATTCGCTGCGGCTTGCCGAAGAGGGTCAACAGTTCGCTGGTCACGTTGGCATCGGGCAACTGCGCGGCGGTGAAGCCGGCGGGCGCGTCGGCAAAGTTTTCGGGCACGTCGGTGGCCTGCACCAGGCAGTCCAGCAGCACCTCGGCTTTCAGCCGCCGTGGAACCGCCCGCGAGAAGTTCAGTTCGTCTCGGGCATTCGAATCGTTGGCCTGGCCGCAGCGCTGATAGGTTCTGGAAGTAACGATCAGCCGCATCAGCCTGCGGGCATCGTAGCCGTGCGCGGCGAAGTCGGCGGCCAGTGCGTCCAGGAGTTCCGGGTTGATGGGCGGGTTGGTGTTGCGCAGGTCGTCGACCGGTTCGATGATGCCGCGATGGAAGAAGTAACTCCAGAAACGATTGACCAGGCTGCGGGCGAAGAGCTTGTTGTCCGGCGAGGTCAGCCAGGCGGCGTAGGCCTCGCGGCGGTCGGCGCCGGGCGCAAGCAAGGGTTCGCCGCCACCCAGCAGCCGCGGCGGCTGAGCCGCGCCGCTGCGCGGATTCACCGCGTGACCTCGGCCGAGATCGAGCGTGACCACCCTGGCCTTGCCGTTGGCCGGCAGCAGCGGATCCTGCTTGGCGGTGACCTGGTTGAAGAAACCGGCCAGGCCATAGTAGTCGGCCTGGGTCCAGTTCTCGAAGGGATGGTTGTGGCACTTGGCACAGAGCATCCGCACGCCGAGGAAGACCTGCGTCGCTCTCTGGAGCGTGTCGTTCTCGTCCTGGCTGATCAGAAAGTACGCGCTGGCCGGATCGTCGCGAAAGCTCCCCTTGGCCGTGAGCAGGCGGCGGGCAAACTCGTCCAGCGGCAGGTTCGAGGCCACGGCGCCGCGGATCCACTCGCGGAAGGCCCACATGCTCTCATCGCTGAGGCGGGTCCGGCTGTTTTGCAGCAAGTCGCCCCACTTCAGCGCCCAGTAATCCACGAACCTGGGGCGTTGGAACAGCTCGTCGACCACCGCCGCCCACTTGCCGGGCGAGGAATCGGCCATGAAGGTCCGGACTTCATCCGGCGTCGGCTGCAGGCCGATCAGATCGATGAAGACCCGCCTCAGGAACTCGGCGTCGGAAGCGGGGCCGGAAGGCGTAACCCCCAGCTCGTTGAGCTTGCTGACCACGTGCTGGTCGACCAGGTTGTCCTGGGGAACCTCCGAGGCGACGAAACCAACGACCTCTTCGGCGACCAGCAGGCTGCTGACGTCGAACATCCGTTCGAACCGCACGACGACGGCCGTCTCGCCCACGTCGCGCGCCCTGACCAGGCCGGCCGGATCGACCTCGGCCAGCAGCTCGGCATTGGAGGTGAACACCGCCAGCGGGGTTACATCGCGGGAGGTGCCATCCGAGTAGGCGGCGATCACCTGGAGTTGCTGCTGGGCGCCCGGGCGGCACACGACGCGCCGCGGATGGACGGCCACCGACACGAGGTGGAGCGGATTGTCGAGGTCGCCCGCGGCCCCCTGCTCGATCCAATCGAGCAAGGTGCGGTGCAGCAGGTCGGCGCGCTCCATGCGCACGCCGCCCCCGTGCGGCAGATCGCCCAATGGCTTGCGCAGCAGCAGGCTGGCTTCCGGCTGCTGGCGGTTGATCCGCCGCCCCAGGAACTCCTGCGTGATCGCGTGGTAGTCCCAGCGCTCGTCGCCGCCCCGCAAGCTCAGCTTGAAGCCGTTCTTGCCCAGCGAGTAGCCGTGGCAGGCGCCCTGGTTGCAGCCCGCTTTGGAGAACACGGGCATCACATCGTGCCGGAAGCTCAAGGGCGGCTCGTGCGAAGGCAGGGCCAATCCGGTTATGGCCAGGTCGGCCGGCTTCGACTCCGCCGCCGGCGTCGCTCGTGGCTGCTGGGCCCGAGCGACACCTCCAAACCAACCTGCCGAAACAGCGGCAGCCACCATGCAAACCATCCAAGCGGCGCGGCAAGCAGCCATACGACTCCTGCGGATGCGGTGGGTGCCGGGGGCAAAAATCCGTGGCGCTGGATCGAGTAATCCGTTGGCGGGGCCATAACCCATCAACGCCCGATGATGTCAATTGGCCGGGCCAAAGTCAAGCGGCGGTCGCAGCCGGCCGTGCAGAGTCGGGCCGCACGCGCTTCGCCAGAACTCCGGCGCTTTTCTGCTACCTCGAAATCACCGAGACGGCGCCAACACTCTGGCGTTGCTACGCAGCGGGGGCATGGGCTAGCCGGCGTCTTCGGACTCGACAGAGTCGATGGCGCGGAGAAAGTCGCCGACGCTTTCACACCTGGCGGACGGATCGCGCTCGATGCAATGCGTGATGGCGCCGGCCAGGATCGGATGCATCTTGGGCCGGTAACGCCGGATATCGATGGGCGGCTGGTTGGCATGGGTCATGGCCACTTGCCCGGTGGTGCCGCGCTCCCAGGGAAGGTGGAAGGTGCAGATCTCGTAGGCGCTGACGCCGAAGGCGAACACGTCGAGCCGCTTGTCCGTCGCCTTGCGTTTCACCAGTTCGGGGGCCATGTAGTTCGGCGTCCCGGTGCGATTGCCCGGCTGCATGAAGTGGGCGGTGGCCGGCACCGTGAGTCCGAAGTCGATCAGCGTCAGTTCTCCGGCATCGGGCATAACCATGAAATTGCGGGGGCACACGTCGCGGTGGATATAACCGGCATCGTGGACCGCCTCCAGGGCCTCGGCCGCCTGACGTATGAGGTTCACTCGCCGGCCGTCCAAGAGCGGGCTGCGCCCGATGATCAGCGAGTTCAGCCCGGCGCCTTCCAGATACTCCATCACCACGAACGGATCGCCTTCGATGGTGGTGCCGTACTGGAGCCCTTTGACAATGCGGGGATGATCGATCGAGGCGAGGATCTCGCCCTCGCTCGGTTTCTTCAATCCCTTGAAGCGGGCCTCGAAGTCGGCCGTCTTTTTGCGATCGAGGATCTTCACTCCCACGATCTGGCCGGTCTCGCGGTCCCGGGCCTTGTAGAACTTCGACATCGTGCCGGAGATGGCCCTCTGCAGGAACTCGTAGCGGGCGCGCACGTCGACGCGGCCGCCCGTGAGCATCGACTTGAGTTGACCGAAAAGGTCCATGGAGGAATTACTTGCCGCAGTAGTCGATGGCGCGGGCAATCTCGCTCTTGAGGTCGCCTCGGCGGACGATTCGGTCGATGAAGCCGTGTTCCAGCAGGAACTCGCTGGTCTGAAAGCCCTTGGGCAGCTCGATGCGGATGGTCGCCTGGATGGTGCGCGGGCCGGCAAAACCAATCAACGCCTTGGGCTCGGCGAACACCAGGTCGCCCAGCGAGGCAAAGCTGGCCGCCACGCCTCCCATCGTTGGATTGGTCAGCACCGAGATGAACAAGCCGCCCGCCTGGTCATAGCGTGCCAGCGCCGCCGAGACCTTGGCCATTTGCATCAGCGAAAGGATGCCCTCGTGCATGCGGGCTCCGCCCCCGGAACCGCTGACGATGATCAAAGGCAGCCGCTGGGAGGTGGCCCGCTCGACGGTACGGGTCAACTTTTCGCCGACCACCGCCCCCATGCTCCCCATGATAAAGGCCGAGTCGGTCACGCCGAAAGCCACGCGGCGGGCACGGATCATCCCGGTGCCCACCATGGCCGCATCCGAAAGGCCGGTGCGGGCCTGCTCTGCCTTGAGCCGCTCGCTATAGGGCTTTTTGTCGACGAACTTGAGCGGATCGGTGGGCTCCAGTCCGCAGTCCCACTCCTCGAAGGTGCCGTCGTCCAGAAGCTGGCTGATCCGCTCGCGTGCCGACACGTACCAGTGGTAGTCGCACTCAGGACAGACGCCCAGCCGCTTCTCGGCCTCCTTGCGGAAGATGGTGGCCTGGCAGCCCGGGCAGCGTTTCCAGAGCCCCTCGGGTACACCTCGCTTGGGGCGCTTCATGCCGGGCTGCCCGAGTTGGATTTCGGATTTGCTGGCCATGATTATCCGCTATGGGCGACACTGCGAGGCTCGACGTCGATGACTTCCCAGGTGCCGTGCTGGCTGCCGGCCCGCCATAGATCGCCCAGCTCGGTGTGCCGCAGGTGGGATCGTACCAGGCTCGCCAGCGGCTCGGGAACGACCAGCCCGATCACTCCTTCTTTATGTCTCTTCAACAACCGTGACAGCGTCGACCGCACGCGGCCGCCGGCCTCGCTGAGCATTTCGCCCTCGGGCGGGCAGATGCTCTGGGGCTGTTCCTGCCACTGCCGGTAGACCTTGGGTTGCTTGCGCCTCACTTCGTCAATGAGCATACCCTGCCACAAGCCGTGGTTCAGGTTGTGCATGTTCTCGAGCTTCTTGGCCTTCACTCCTAAAAGTGCGGCAATGGCCGAAGCGGTCTGCCAGGCCCGCTCGCAGATGGAAGAGTACACCACTTCGATGCCAAGCCCCTCCAGTTCGCCGCCGATCTTGGCCACTTCGTCGGTGCCCTCGTCGCTTAGCGGCACGTCGAGGACTCCCTGGATGCGCCCCTGTTGATCGTAATGCGTTGCACCAGGACGGATCAGAACAATTTGAACCATCGCCCGTCTTGTCAACCTCCCCGGTTTGCCATGGCCGCGCCGGTCAAATCCTTCACGGCGGCCGTGTAGTCATTGGTTCGAAAAATCGCGGAGCCGGCCACAAACAGCTCGGCGCCGGCGCGAGCGCTGGGGCCAATGCTGGATGGGTTGATCCCCCCGTCCACCTCCAACAAAACCCGCTCGCCGGTCAGTGCCTCCAGCGCCCGCAGCTTGTCGAGCGCCGCGGGGTCGAATCGCTGGCCACCGAACCCTGGCATCACGCTCATGACCAGCACCAGGTCGCACAGCGCAAGGCAGTCCTCGATCATCGAGACCGGCGTCGGGGGATTGATCGCCAGGCCCGCTCCGGCGCCCAGGGCGCGGATGCGCTCCAGTACCGGACCGGGATGCTCGACCGCCTCGGCATGGACCGTCAGCACGTCGGCGCCCGCCTCGAAGAATCGCTCGACCCAGTTGCCCGGATCGGAAATCATCAGGTGCACGTCCAGCGCCAGGTCGATGCCCCGCCGCACCGCTTCGACGATGGGCAAGCCATACGTCAGGTTCGGCACGAAATGGCCGTCCATCACGTCCAGGTGCAAGGCAGGCACGCCGGCCTCGTGCAGCTTGTCGATTTCCAGGGCCAGGTTGCCGAAATCGCACAACAGTAGCGAGGGGAGCACGGCCGGCACCGCCTCCCGCAAGGCGGCCAGTTTTTCTCGGCGTGTCGAATGACTAGCCAGCGAATCAACCAGGCGTGACATCCTGACGGAAATCGAGAAGAGAGATCCAACTCACCGGGGTGCCCTGTGGTTAGGGCATGAAACAACCATTCTACCAACGGCGGCCGGTGGAATCTGCGCATTCAGGCCATTATCCACAACTTCTTACTGGCACATACCTTAGGATCGAAAGAAAAATGGCTGCGGCAGATTCGAGCGAGCTGGTGGCTGGGGCAAAGCGATACAGCGTGCCCCAGTTGCGATGTGACGAAGTGATTCTTCGGCCGATCCTCAGGGAGGCAGCTAGCGTTTGTCCAACTCTTCGCTGCGCGGCAAATCGTCCAGGCTTTCCAGGCCAAAAACCTCCAAGAAGCGGCCGGTAGTGTAGTAGTGCGGCGTGCGAGGCGACTCCTGGCGCCGTTCGATCCTCAGCAACTGCCGGCGGACCAGCAGCGAAAGGATCGAGCCGCTCGAGGTACCCCGCAGCCGGGCCACCTGCTCGGCGGTCAGCGAGCCGTTGTAAGCGATCAACGCCAGCACCTCGATGGCCGCGGGCGAAAGCCGTGCGTGGCGGACGCGGCCATAGAACTTGCCGCGAATCCGGTCAAACGTCTCGTGCAGCACCAACCGGTAGCCGGCACCCTGGCCGCCGACGTGGTAGGGGCAGCCGCATGCCTGGTACTGGCGGTTCAAGTCGCGCACCAGGTCATCGATTTCGGCCGGCCGGACGCCCCGCATCAGGCTGGCCACTCGATCGCTGGTCAATGGCTCGTTCGTGGGGCTGCCCACGAAGAGCATCGCCTCCAGAATGCTGCGGGGAGAGATCTCACATCCCGCTTGCCCGGCGGCTGGATCTTGCTCGCCCGCAGCCGCCGGCTCCGGGAACGGATCCGCCGCATCGGCGGAAGCTTGGACCTGGTAAGGGTCGTGCCCTCCGCCGAGCATCTCGGCGAACGCTTCGCTCAACTCGTTCAGCGACAGGCCGCGGTCCCCGGGCCGCCCTTGGAAGGCATTCGGCCCCGAGTCGGCTGGTTGCTCGCCGCCGGCATCGTCCTTGGAGCTCATGGCCTGTTTGCCAGCCTACGAGCGGCTGGCCCACGCGCGCTGGATGAACTGGAGGCCGTCGCGGGCAAGCTGTTCTTCGCTCTGGAACATCCGCCGCCAGATCTTGGTGGCGGCGGCCAGGGCCGGCAGCGCCAGCCCGAAAGCCTCGATGGTAAACCAACCGTCGTAGCCGGTCTGTTTGAAGGTGTCGAACGTCTCGGCCCAAGCGACCTGCCCGCTTCCCGGCGTGCCCCGATCGTTCTCCGACAGGTGCACGTGCACCGTCTGTGCAGCGCAGCCGCGGATGGCGGCCGCCGAGTCCTTTTCCTCGATGTTGGCATGGAACGTGTCATACATCATCCGGCAGGCCGGATGGTCCACTTCGGTGACGAAGCGGGCCGTGTCGGCCGCGCAGTTGAGTAAGTAACATTCGAAGCGGTTCAGATACTCGACGGCCAGGGTCACTCCCCGGCTTGCCGCGTGCTCGGCCGTTTGCCGCATGCCGTCGACGCCCCATTTCCACTCGTCGGCGGTCGGCCCGCTGCCGCTGAAGGCGCCCAGGGCCGAGTGGTACGGGCCGGCCAGCAGCTTGATGCCCGCCGCCTGGCAGCAATCGAGCACGCCCCTGTTTTTGGCGACCGCCTCGGCGCGGACCTTGGCATCGGGGCTGATCGGATTATCCTCGGCGCCGCGGCAGGTGACGGCCGTGCGCTCCAGGCCCAGGTTGTCGAGCCAGCGGCCCAGCTTGGCATACTTGTCGGTGTCCAGGTCGAAGATGGGCAGCTCGACCCCGTCGAAACCCATCTGTTTGAGCCGCTCCAGGATCGGCCGGTGGGCATCGGTTACCGTGTCGGTCCACAAGAGCAGGTTCATGCCGAACTTCATCGAGTGTCTCCCGGGGCAGGCGTTTTCAAGGATGTGGAGTCAATAGTGCGTCGGTGTGCTCGTGGACCAGCCGCCGGGCGTCGGCGAGCAGGCCGCGGAATGCCGCCGGCAGCGGTGCCAGTCCCACCCGCCGCATCACCTGGTCCAGCCGGTAACACAGTTTGCCATCGTCCGAGTAATCCCACAAGAATCGTTCCTGGCCGAATCGCGTTATTCCCGCGGCCAGCCGGTCGGTGCTGGCAGGAGCCATGCGGTTGACCGCTTGCTGGACGAGTTGAGCATCGGCCGCGGCCAGCGAGTGGTAGTAGGCCTCCAGCGCCGGCGGGTTCGTCTGAATCAGGTAGTCGTCCAGCAGGATCTCGACCAGGATATGGCCCAGAAAGCTGGGGCGCAGCCCATCATCCGGGTCCAGGGCGTCGCGCACGGTGGCAGTGAGCCGCCAGGACAGCTCGGCAAAGGCCGGCGTCTCGTGAAACCAGGCGTCGTCCCGGTGGTGTTCGACAATGCCGCGGGCCACGGCCGCCAGGCGCGAGTCGGCATCGTCGACGAACGGGGTGGCATGCTTGGAGCGGACCCGGACCCGGCGATCGACCACGCTGAGCAGGTCGGGCACCGCGGTGCCGGCCAAAAAGTAAGGGTCGCCGATAAAGCGGCGACCATGGGCAAAGTAGTTCATGTCGGCTGCCGCAAGGGAAAACGATGCCGCCAGCCTAGCACAGGCCGCACGGATTACGCTACCGCAGCACCGCAGGATGCCGATGCTGCGGCGACAGGCTGGAAGCCTATCCAACGTTGACCCATTGGCCGCTTTTGGCGCTGGCCAGCACGGCGTCGCAAACCTTCTGGGTCTGCAAGGCGGTGCGGAAGTTCGGCTGCACCGGCTTACCCGTCTCGAGGCCTTCCAGGAAGTCGGCCAGGGCGTTGATGAACGTGTGCTCGTAGCCGATCGTGCAACCCGGCACCCACCATTTGTTCATGTAGGGGTGCTCGAAGTTGGTGACGTGGATCTTCTGCCAGCCGGTGAGGTGACTTTCGATCTTGG
The DNA here is from genome assembly GCA_040877345.1 of Pirellulales bacterium. Lineage (GTDB taxonomy): Bacteria > Planctomycetota > Planctomycetia > Pirellulales > JAICIG01 > JBBDNX01. Next base: position 3,404 of record JBBDNX010000507.1, on the reverse strand, counting down.
CGCCGGTGCCGGGATCGGCGTACTTGAAGTACTGCAGGATCTGCGGATCCTCCAGGTCGAAGAACACGCTCCCGGATGCGCCGTTGAGCTCGAACGTGTTGTAGTTCTTGCGGCCGCGGGCGTAGCGCGTGCTCTCGAACGTGCCCATCGACCCGTTTTCGAACTGCGCCAGGAACATGCAGGCGTCGTCGATCCCCACCGGCTCGACCTTGCCCGTCTCCTGGTGCATCCGCTGCTTGACAAACGTCTCGGTGGCGGCCGTCACCCGGCGGATGCGTCCGTTGAGCCACTCGGCCGTGTCGATCGAGTGGGCCAGCAGGTCGCCGGTCACGCCCGAGCCGGCCACGGCGACGTCCAGCCGCCAGAGCGCCGCGCCCCCCTGCGGCACCTCCTCGGCAATCGTCCAGTCCTGCAGGTACGTGGCCCGGTAGTGGAAGGGCCGGCCGATGCGCCCCTCTTCCACGATCTGCCGGGCCAAGGCAATGGCCGGCACGCGGCGATAGTTGAACCAGACCATGTTGGCCACGCCGGCCCGCTCGACTGCGGCGGTCATCTCCTCCCCCTCGGCGGCATTCATGGCCAGCGGCTTTTCGCAGAGCACCATCTTGCCGGCCTTGGCCGCGGCCAGCACGATCTCGCGGTGCGTGTTGTTGGGCGAGGCGATGTCGATCAGGTCGATGTCCTTGCGGTCGATCAGCTTGCGCCAGTCGGTCTCGAACGACTCGTACCCCCAGTTCTCGGCAAAGGCCTTGATCTTGTCCTTGTTGCGGGCGCAGCAGGCCTTGAGCACCGGCCGGTGCTCGCGCTGGAAGAACTGGCTCACCTGCCGGTACGCGTTGGAGTGGGCCCGGCCCATGAAGCCGTACCCGATCAGGCCGACGTTAAGAGGCTTGGACATCGTTGTTCCTCGGAAGTCTCGTTAAGGATGATGATGTTGCTGTTGTCGGACTCATTCAGATGTTGCTGTTGTCGGACTCATTCAGCGGGCGGCCGGCGCAGCCCCTTGGCGATCAATTGTTCCTCGGCCCAAGCGGCATCGTCGCCGGTCAGCGGCACGGCCGCGTCGGCCGCATAGTCGAGGCGCTCAGGATATGGCCCCGTTTCATACGCCCGCTCGAAAACCTGTTGAAGATCCAGGACGGCGTCGGCGTCATCCAGCTTCAAAGGAACGCGGATCCGCGGCAGCCGGTTTCGCAACGGGATCGGGTAAACCTCGTACTCGGTCTGGTTGGGACGGACAATGCCGACCAGGTAATTCCACGGCTTCAATCCGGAGAGGAGCGAGGCTGGGACTTTGAGCAGATGCGGCCCCGAGCGCAGCAGGTCGATCTCAACCAGGTTGACGCCCGCGTCTTCCATTTCCTGCCGCTTCCGCTCGTAAAGCTCTCTACCTTTGGGGTCGGTCTTGTTGGACGGGCTCACGAACTCGATCCCGGTCAGTAGCCGGTTCCCTTTTGTGTCGTAAATCTGCAGGAACGCCTCGCGCACCTCGACTTGCTCGCGCCGGATGCGAACGGGCTCGTCGGCCTCGGCCACCGCGAGCCCGGCCGGTCCGTCGCGCTTCGGCCGGTTATAAACCGCCAAATCCGGGTAGACCGAGCGCTGCGGCTCCAGCAGCCAAACGCGCTCGTCGATATCGACGAAGTAGCCCCGGCTTTTGAGCTGCGGCTGCAGCAACTCCGCCGCGGCCGAGATCAGCCGGTGATGAAAGCCGGGCCATAAGGCCGCGTCTTCCAGGTACGGATCCATGCCGGGGAACGGGCTCGCCATATCTTAAGGATACCCAGTTGTCAGCCGTACTTCCTGGCCAGCTCGTCGATGGCCCGCTTGCATTTTTCGGTGGCCTTCCAGGCGTCGGGCCAGAAGCAGAGGTCGATGGTCCACCAATCATCGGGGCTGCCGGCGGCGGCGATGGCCGGCATGAACTCGTCGAAGTCGAGGTTGCCTTCGCCGAACGGCGGGTGCGTGCTGGTGTGATTGTCGTGCAGCGAGTCGTCCGAATCGATCAGGTGCAGGCGGCCGATCTTCCCCTTCAGCTTCTGGGCCAGCTCCTTGATGCCGCCCGGCAGCGTCTCGCGGTTGCCCGGCTGGCGCGATCCGTGCTTGGCCACCATGTTGGCGTGGCAGGTGTCGAACATGATCATGAAGTTCGGATGGTTCACTGCGTCGAGCACGCGGAAGATGTCGCTGGGCTTGTTGAAGGCGAAGCCGGGCTCGAACTCCCATACCACGCGCACGCCGGCGTCGGCCGCCTCCTGGGCGCAGCGCCGCCAGGTGCCGGCCACCCGCTTCAGGGCCGCCTCGTATTCGACCGTCTGCTCTTTCTTGGCCTCGCCCGGCACCTGGCCCAGCACGCCGGGGTCCTCGGTGGTGTCGACGCGGATGACGTCGATGCCCAGGTCGTTGCAGAACTTGAGGTTCTTGCGGAAGGTATTCATGTAGGAACTGTCGTCGGGGGCGGTGATCAGCTTTTCGCTCCACAGGTCGGCGGCCAGGCCGCTGCAGCCCATGCCGCGCGACTCCCACAGCTCGCGAACGCGGGCCCGCTCGTCGCTGGTCTTCTGCAAGTCGGGGTTGGGGTGAATGCCGAAGCCGCCCAACTCCAGCCCGTCGAACCCCAGGGCGTCGAGCTTCGAAACCACTTCCTCGAACGGGATCGGCGAGTTGGCGTACGGCCCGATCGAATAAGCCCAGGTGCCGATTGCGATGCGTTTGCTCATGGTGTCAGGGTTCCTTCGTTGCCGGAATTGCTCAGACGATTCGGTTCAAACGGCCCGCGGGCCGGAAACCCACTCGATTAGCGGGCTCACTCGGTTCAGCGAACCCACCCATTCAGCGAACATGATCGCCCACCTTGGGCAAGCGATCGTGTACGTCGGGCCCGAAATACCGCAGCCCGACCAGCGGCTCGCTCCCCGTGTTCTCGATCTCGACGCCCGCGGCGGCCGCCTCGTGCGTGATAAACACCTCGTCCTCGGTCTCCTGCCCGAAGCGGATCATGGCCGGAGTCTGAAGATTCAGCCTTCCCATCCGGCCGCGGCCCTGCACGGTAATCCAACTGCTCGCGCCGGCGTCGGCCAGCTTGCACTTGGCGCCCGGTTCGATCGAGAGTTCCTTGGCGCTGAACAACTGCGCGCCGTCGACGGTGCCGTAGACGATCCAGCGGTCGGTGCATCCCTTGCCCGTCTTGGCCTGATCGACGATCGGCTCCAGGTAGTTGTGCTCCTTGAAGTGCGTGTCGACGTTTTTCTCCCAATCGAGCTGCTCGATGATGAAGTCCAAGTCGCGGTGCTTTTCCTTAGGGACGTCCTTGACCAACAACGACCAGGGGACTTCCCGCCCCTCGACCAGCGACTGGAACATGCCGAACACGTCGGAGCCCCATTGTGGCTCGTACGTGCAAA
>JBBDNX010000506.1:0-3143 GCA_040877345.1 Pirellulales bacterium | reverse complement strand
GGCAAGCGGCCGCGTGCTCGCCTTTGCCCGGCAGTTTTTCGAGGCCGCCAACTGGCTGGACCGGCCCGCCGCCGCCATGATCGAGGTCGAGGCGGCTCCGCCGCAGCACGTTGGCTTGGGCAGCGGAACCTCGCTGGGCATGGCGGTGGCCCTGGGATTGAACGCTTTTTTCGACGGACCCTGGACGCGGGCCGAACAGCTCGCGCAGGCGGTGGGACGCGGCCGCCGCTCGGCCATCGGCGTGCACGGTGCCCTGGCGGGCGGACTGCTGGTCGACGGCGGCAAGCTGGCCGCCGGCACGATTTCGCCCCTGGTCAGCCGGCTGACGTTGCCCGAGGCGTGGCGATTCGTGCTGCTCTCATCTCCGGGCGAGCAGGGTCTGTCCGGGGAAGCGGAACAGCGGGCGTTCGAACGGCTTCCGGGCGTGCCGGCCGACGTGACCGCGGCCCTGTGCCGGGAGGTGCTGCTGCGGCTGCTCCCCGCAGCGGCCAGCGGCGACTTCGAACGGTTCGGCGAGAGCCTGTACGAGTTCGGCAGGCGTGCGGGGGAATGCTTTGCCTCGCAGCAGGGCGGCGCTTATGCCAGCCCGCGCGTCGAGCGGCTGATCGAACAGGTGCGGCGGATGGGCGTGCGGGGCACCGGTCAGACCTCGTGGGGGCCGACCGTGTTCGCCTTATTGGCCGACGAGCCGCAGGCGCGGCAATTGGCGCGCGACGTGCAGGCCAAAGCGCTTGGTCTGCATGCGACCATCTCCGCGCCGGCGGCCAGCGGCAGCCGCGTGGTGAACCGGTGAGCATAGAGGGCAAACACCAGTAACTCCATGGCGTTTTGACCGTGTCCGCGCCTCCCGGCTGGGCGGCCCTCGGCCTGGCCCCGGAATTATCTTGGGAATTGGTTTTCCACTTGGTAACGTAAGAAATGCTGCGGGGTTCATTAATATGGGGGAATCCGCGGCGAAGATCTTCCCGAAAGGGGAGGATCTCGGACGACGCAGATGCATTCAATCCAGACTTCTCCTTGGTTTGTGCTGCACAAACAAAGGGGTGTGCGATGCCGATCCGTTTCAAATGTCCTAATGGGCACGAACTCAACGTCAAGGAAAAGTACGCCGGCCTCACCGGATTGTGCCCCCGTTGCCAGACCCGTGTCCTGGTGCCTACTCCCGTGGCCCAGTTAAGCGACGAGGCCATCGTCGACTTGCTCGGTCCGCCACCGGTCGACGACGACGCTCTGCCCGTCCACCAGGATCCCAGGCACCACGATACGCCCGGACCCGAGGCGGGCTCGTCTTCGGGCGCCAGCCTGCTGGGGGCATCGCACCTGAATCGGGGGATGAAGATCTGCCCCAAGTGCCGCCGCGAGGTGCGCAGCGTCTACGACATTTGCCCGCACTGCCGCACCTACTTCACCGACACTTCGGAGATCAATCGCCGGATGGCGAACACCTGCAAGCAGTGCGGCACGGAGTACGAGCACCACCTGATTGTCATCTGGTGCGCCAAGTGCGGCGCCGATCTGCGGCAGCAGAAGTAACTGAAGGCAGAAGGAGGAATAAGAAACGCGCGGCGGGTGGCTGGAGGCAAAGCGCTAGCGTGCCCCAGTCTTCGTCCGTTTTCCCCCCTTCGCCTCATCCCCTTGTCGCGTTTCCGTCCTTCTGCCTTCTGCTTTCTGCCTTCTGCCTTCTGCCTTCATATGTCGCCTTCGGCGCGGAGCATCCGTAGCGTGCGGCGGAAAGCCTCCACGGTCTTTTCGAGATCTCGCTCATCATGGACGGCGGAAGTGGGCCCGCCGGGCCAGGAAAAAATCTCCACGCCGTGCAGCATCATGCCCAGCCGGAGCTTGACCGCCAGTGCCGCTGGTGCGGGAGTCTTGAACAACCGGTAGTCGCAGCGCCCCGATTCGATCTCCTCGCGTGATACCGGTTTCCGCAAGGGGTTCGTGAAGATGTGGAACCCCGAAAAAGTTCCGTAGACGGACCAGTCGACGTGCTCTTCGCGCAATACGGCGTTGAGCCCCTCGCGCAGCCGGGCCGCATAATCGTTGGCGCGCTGGCAGGCATCGCTGCCGGCGACCAGTTCCAGCGTGGCGATGCCCGCCGCGGCCGAGACGGGATTCGCGTTGAAGGTGCCTTGGTGCGGGATCTTCTCACGGCCGCTGGCGGCGCAGGCCGCCGGATCGAGCGCATCGAGGATCTCCTTGCGGCCCGCGACGGCGCCGCCCGGAAAACCACCGGCCAGGATCTTGGCCAGCGTCGTCAAGTCGGGCCGGATGCCCATCGTGCCCTGGGCCCCCCCCGGCGAGCAGCGAAAACCGCTGACCACTTCGTCAAAGATCAACACCACGCCGCGGGCCGCCGTCGCCTCCCGCAGGATGTGCAGAAACCGCCTTGCTAGCGGCACCTGGCCCCAACTGGCTCCCGTCGGCTCGATGATCGCGGCGGCCAGATCGTCGTGCCGGTGCAGCATCGCCAACAAGGCGTCGACATCGCCGGGAGGAGCCAGCACCACGTTGCCGGCCACTTCGGCCAGCACGCCGGGAGTCGGCGTGCCGTCGAAATGGGAAGCCACGCCGAAGGCCACGTGGTCGTGCCAACCGTGGAAGTGGCCGGCGAAACGCAGGATGCGGGCCTTGCCGGTAAAGGCCCGCGCCAGCCGCAGCGCCATCATGGTGGCCTCCGTGCCCGAGCTGGTGAAGCGGACCAGCTCGGCCGAGGGCATCAGCTCGCGGATCAGCTCGGCCCAGCGGACCTCCAGCTCGTGGCACGACCCGTAGTGCGTGCCTCGCTGGAGCTGCCGCTGGACGGCCTCGACAACCGCCGGATGGTTGTGGCCCAGCAACAGCGCGCCATGCCCGCCCGTGTAATCGATATACTCGTTGCCATCCACGTCCCACTTGTGCGATCCGGCGGCCCGCTCCACATAGATCGGATATGGTTCAAGAAGGCGGCCGTCGTGGGTGACGCCGGCCGGGAACAAATGTGCGGCGCGGCGGGCGAGCTGGGCCGATTTGGGCGTGCGGCGGCGATAGGCTTCGACGAGCGGCGAGTCGGCGAGGTTCACGCGGGCTGGCTCCTGGCAGATGGCTGGATGTTCGTGTAGTCTATCAGGACGCCATGGCGGCTGTTAACAGATTGGTCGTTAGTA
>JBBDNX010000505.1:0-3163 GCA_040877345.1 Pirellulales bacterium | reverse complement strand
ATCAACATCGTCGACCTGGGGTTGATCTACGGCATTGGGTTTCCCGCTTTCAAGGGGGGACTGTTGTTCTGGGCCGAGACGCTGGGAGCGGCCAAGCTCGTGGAAATGCTGAAGCCGCTGGAGCCGCTCGGACCGCGCTACCAAGCAACGGCGATGCTGCTGTCGCTGGCCAACAGCGGTGGGCGGTTCTACAAACCAACAGGACCGGGATGAACAGGAACGGCCGTTGCCGCGGCCGGTGAACTTGCGCAGCTTTTTCGGAGACCCCGCGGGGTTTCGGGAGATAGACGTATGAAAGAAGCCGTGGTGGTGGACTGCGTGCGGACGCCGATCGGCCGCGCGCACAAGGATAAGGGCGTGTTTCGTGACGTCCGCAGCGACGACCTGGCGGTCGCCGTGATCAAGGCGCTCGTCGAGCGGACCGGCATCGACCCTGCCGAGATCGAGGACGTCGTGCTGGGCAACACGCAGCAGCAGGGCGAGCAGGGCCTGTGCGTGGCCCGCACCGTGGCCTTGATGGCCGGTTTGCCGCTGGCCACCGGTGGAGCCACCATCAATCGGCTTTGCGGGTCGAGCCTGCAGGCGCTCAACCAGGCCTCGCATGCAATCATGGCCGGCTTCGAAGACGTGCAGATCGTGGGGGGCCTGGAGCACATGCACCACATCGCCATGGACAAGGGGATCGACATCAATCCGAAGCTGTTCCATCGCACCAGCAAGGGCGCGCTGAACATGGGGATCACCGCCGAGTTTCTGGCGCAGACGCAAGGCATCTCGCGGCAGGCCCAGGACGAGTTTGCCCTGCGAAGCCACCGGCGGGCGGCCGCCGCCCATGCGGCCGGCGAGTTCAAGCCGGAGATTGTGCCCGTCTGGGGGCGCGACGAGGCCGGCAACCGAATCCTGGTCCAAGTCGATCAGTGCGTCCGCCCGGATACCAGCGCCGAGGCGCTGGCCGCGCTCAAGCCCGCGTTTATGCCCGGCCTGGGGACGGTCACCGCCGGAAACAGCTCGCCGTTGAACGACGGCGCGGCCGCGCTGTTGATCATGTCGCGTGAAAAGGCCAAATCGTTGGGGCTCACGCCCCTGGCCCGCGTGCTGGCCACCGCGGTGGTGGGCGTCGACCCGGCCGTGATGGGCACCGGCCCGGTGCCGGCCACCCAGAAGGCGCTCAAGCGGGCGGGTCTCAAGCTGGACGACATCGAGCTCGTCGAGCTGAACGAGGCCTTCGCCGCCCAGGCGCTGGCCTGCATCGAGATGCTCGGCCTGGATGAGGAGCGGGTGAATGTCCGCGGCGGGGCGATCGCCATCGGCCACCCGCTGGGTGCCAGCGGCGCCCGCATCACCACCACGCTTTTGCACAACATGGTCGATCGGGGCGCTAAGTTGGGCCTGGCCACGATGTGCATCGGCGTCGGGCAGGGGATCGCCACGATCTTCGAACGCGTGTAATGTCCATGGAATCAACCGACGCCACGATCGTGTCGCTGTTCTTGCGACGCGCGTCGGCCGATGCCGGCGGGATCGCGCTCTGGGTGCGGCGGGGCGATGCATTCGCCGCCTGCCGCTGGGCCGAGCTGGCCGACGACGTGCGGCGGACCGCAGGTGCCTTGGAAAAGCTGGGCGTGACGCCTCACGACCGCGTGATCCTGATCTCGCCCAACCGCTACGAATGGATCATCAGCGACCTGGCGATCCAACTCGCCGGCGCCGTCCACGTGCCCGTCCACGTGTCGCTGTCCGGCGCCCAGATGGCCTACCAGATCGCCGACTGCGGCGCCCGCCTGGTGCTGCTGGCGGGAGCGGACCAGGCGGCCTTGCTCGCCGCCCACCTGGCTCGCCAGAGCGACGCGTTTCGAGACGTGCAGTTTGTTTCCTTCGATCCGTGTCCGGCCGTCGGGCCGGCCGAAGTACGGCGTCTGGCCGACGTGGCTTCCGAGGTCGATCGTGCCACGGCGGCGAGGATCGAAGAGCGGGCCGTCAGCCAGACCAGGCCGGCGGACCTGGCCACGATCCTGTATACCTCGGGCACGACGGGCGAACCGAAGGGGGTGATGCTCAGCCAGCAGAACCTGGCCTCGAATGCCCTCGGCACGCTGGAAGCTTTTGGTCAAAAGGCCGACGACCTGCGGCTGACCTGGCTCCCCTTGAGCCATATCTTTGCCCGGACTTGCGACCTGTATACCTGGATCGGATCGGGCAGCCAGCTCGCCTTGGCCGATAGTCCGGAGGCGGTGATCGCGAACTGCGGCGAGCTGCACCCCACGCTGCTCAACGGCGTGCCCTACTTCTTCGAGAAAGTGCAGCGTTGGCTGGTCCAGCAAGGCCTCGACCGCCAACCGGGCAGCCTGCTGGGCTTGTTCGGGGGCCGGCTGAGAGCGGGCTGCGCGGGAGGGGCGCCCTTGCCGGAGCACGTCGCCCGCTTTTACGAGAGCCAGGGCGTGCTGTTGGCGCAGGGCTACGGGCTGACGGAAAGCTCGCCGGTGATCAGCACCGAAACCGACTCGGCGAGGAAGCTCGGCACCGTCGGCCGGCCTATTCCGGGCGTTGAAGTGCGCATCTCGCCGGAGGGCGAAATCCTCACCCGCGGCCCGCACGTCATGCTCGGCTATTGGAACAAGCCCGCCGCCACCGCCCAGGCGATCCGCGACGGCTGGCTGTACACGGGCGACCTGGGCGAGCTCGACTCGGACGGATTCCTGCGGATCACCGGACGCAAGAAAGAATTGATTGTCACCTCCGGCGGAAAAAACATTGCACCGACGTACATCGAAGCCCTGCTCACCTCCGACTCGCTGATCGAGCAGGCCGTGGTCATCGGCGATGGCCGCAGTTGCCTGGCCGCCTTGATCGTGCCCAACCAGCAGGCCTTGCAGCCGGAGCTGGACCGCCTGGGGCTGGGCGCGTGCGACGCGGCCGAGGCGCTGGCCGATCCGCGGGTCCGAGCGATCTATGCGCAGTGCATCGAGCAGCGGCTGTCCGACGTTTCGCATTACGAACAAGTCCGCCGGTTTGCCTTGCTGGACCGCCCCTTCTCGGTGGACCGTGGAGAACTGACGCTGACCCTCAAGCTGCGCCGCGGCGTGATCCAGTCGAACCATGCCGACACGATCGAGGCCCTCTACCAGGGCACCGAGGCGTGAGCAAGGAAAGTCGCCCGCAGAAT
>JBBDNX010000504.1:2844-3164 GCA_040877345.1 Pirellulales bacterium | reverse complement strand
ACGAAGTCCAGCCGGCGATCGTCTCGTTCAGGAGCGTCTGGGCCGCTGGCAGATTCCCGGGCTCGCGCCCGAAGGCCGGACGGTGCTGCAGAACGAATCCGTGGCGCACTCCCGACCCGACCTCGAACCTCGCCTCCGCTAGCCCGTCGCCGATATCGATCCGCACGTCGCTTCGGAGGTGAATCTCATCGGCTCCTGCCAGAGCGATGACGCCTCCGTCAGCGCTCCGGAAGTGCGGCACCGTCAGGCCGTATTCAAATCGGGGCACCAGCTCCAGTTGCATCGGGACGTGGCCCTCCACGCCGTCGACGATGCGGATC
>JBBDNX010000504.1:0-2834 GCA_040877345.1 Pirellulales bacterium | reverse complement strand
GGTGACTCCAGGCCGATGTCGTGGCTGCGCGCGCCCGGCTCCAGCGCCAAGGCATCGGTGAGGCGGACGCGACCGGCATCGGTCTCGAAGGTGGTCTCGAGGACCAGCGTGTTCGGCAGGTAGCGCCGCGTCGCGGTGAACGGCACCGACGGCCGGATGGAGAAGTGGCCCGCGCGCGGGTCGAGCAGCCGCGAGAAGACCGATGGCGAGTCGAAGCGTGGAACGCTCCACCAGTCGATCGACCCGCGGCGATCGACCATGGCGGCCGACTGCGAGTCGGAGAGGAAGGCATAGTCCGCGACGGACGGCCTCATGAGGGGAGGGCGGCCCCGCCCGCCGAGGCTACCGGAAGTGGGTACATTTGACGAGGATACCGGGGGCATTGGGCCAGGACTGTGAGCGGAGTCACGAGGCTCGCCGTCCGGCTCAGCGCGCCGTCAGCTCCCGAAGCGCATCGGTCTCCAGCCACAGGCCGCGACCGTTCGACTCGATAACGCCCGCCCGCTGGAGATCAGCGAGGGCGGCGGTGACCGATTCGCGCCTGGTGCCCACCAGCTCTGCGATGTCGCGGTGCGTGAGTCCCAGCTCGAAGCCGACCCTGCCCTGCGACTCGCCCGCCTCGCCGCGACTGCGGCGATCCTGCGCCAGCAGGACCAGCAACGCGTGGGCCACGCGGCTCCGAACATCGCGAAAGACAAGATCGGCGATCATCTCGCGGGCTTCGTTGAGCTTCTCTCCCATCGCCTCGGCGAAGCGGAGCCCGAGGCTCGCATCGGCCCGGAGCATGGCCAGGAAGACGGGCGCCGGGATCATGCAGGCATCAACATCGGTGAGTGCCTCCGCCTGGAGCTCCTGTGGCGCATTGTCAACGACCCCGATCAATCCCAGGGCGTCACCCGGCCCCAGGATGCCGACCGCCTGCTGCTTGCCGTCGCGAGAGATGCGGGACAGCTTGACGCGTCCGGAGTTGATGAACCAGACGCTGGCCATCGGCTCGCCGGCTTCCTGGAGGTACTCGCCGCGGTGATACCTGCCGACCGACGCGTGACGGGCGAGCAGCTCGGTCGTGCGCGTCTCGAGGTCGTGCAGCAGCCGGCTTCCGCGAATGAGCCAGCAGCCGGGCCCGCCCGGCCCCGTGATGACGTCCATGCGCGGACCATACGCCGGGCGCGCTGCAAGCCAGATCACAGGTGGGGAGGCTGCTGACGGTCGATTCCGGAGATGTGCGCCAGCGCACCGACGAAGCGCCTGGCCACGCCGATCCTCCAGCTGCGGCCCGCCGGTGTCGACATCCACGGCGCCGGGGGCCGACCAAGACATGGAGGTCTCATCATGAGTACCAACCTCACCACCCTCTCTCGCACACGGAGCATCCCGCGGCAGGGCGGCGCCGGCCTCGCACGGCTCGGGGTCGGCCTGGCCGTCGGCGGCGTCATGCTCGCCATGGTCAGCCTGGTCAACGGCCTGATCGCCGGGTCCGAGGTGGCAGCGGGCAACGACGCCGCCGTGCCGGCCATGCTGGCCTGGGGCTTCGGCGTGGCCACCGCTGCCTTCGCCACTGCCAAGCTCGGCGTCGCCGTCGTGCTGTGGGGCATCGTCGGCCGCGTGCGCGCCCGGGTCGAGGCGATGAGCGATGCCCTGCCTCGTCTCGTCACGCCTTCCCGCGAGGACGCATCGGCCTCGAGCGGGGTGATTCGCACCCCCTTCGGCGCGGCGACGGTCTCGTCCGAACCACCGCCGGAGCTGCGGATTCACCGAGCGTCGCGCGTGCTGTGGGCACCGATGATCGCCATGGGCGTCATGGCGGTCTATGGCGGGCTGGTCCTGTCGGTCGTCCAGTCGAGCAGCATGGCGAGCGACGCCGTTGCCGGTCGAGCCCTGGGAGCCTGGGTCCAGGGAGTCCAGTTCCTGGGCGAGGGCCTCCTGCTGGGCGGGATCTCCTTCCTGCTCGGGACGATCCTCGCCAGCCTGCGAGCTGGCGGAGCCGACGTCCAGGCACGTCTCGGCCCGGCCGTCCACACCCTGCGGATGCCCCTCACCGCGAAGCTGTTCATCGGGCTGATGGTCCTCGGCATGATGGTCGAGATGGCCCAGTTCGGCCTCTACGCCTACGCGTCGACCCTCGCCGCCGACCCGTCGTTTGCCGCCCTCAGCGCCTGGCTCGGGCCACTGCGTGAGTTCGGGCTCGGCCTTCTGCTGTCGGGCATCGTCCTCGCGCTGACGACCATCGCCCGCGTGCTGGGCTTCCAGTTCCACCGCGTCACCGGCCTCATCGACCGGGCGCCCCAGTCCAACGAGGTGAAGTCATGACTCGCGCACCCGCGCCCCGCACCGATTACGCCGTGTCCGTCAGCGGATCGGCCCCCGGACCAAACGTCCCGCAGCGCATCGGCCGGTTGCTGTGGCTGCCGATGCTGGCGATGGCCCTCATGGCCTTCCCGATCGGTCTCGCCCTCGGCATCGTCCGAGCCGGAATGATCGGCGGCGGTGTTGATGCCCAGCTGGTGGCGGCGACCGGCAATTTCGGAACAGCAGCGATGTTCGTCGGCTTCGCCAGCGTGTTCGCCGCCATCTCGTTCGCCATCGCTCGCATCCTCGGCGTCTTCCGCACCGGCGGTGGCGCGGTCCAGGAGGCCGCCGGCACGGCGATCCAGACCCTTCGCATGCCGACCAGCGCCAAGGCCTTTCTGGGCCTGATGATGATGGCCATGATGGCCCTGGTGGCGGCCGTCATCGGGCATGTCATCGTCGGCATGGGTCTCGCCTCAGGTGACGTCTCGCTCGTCATCGGCGAGCAGTGGGCCATCTGGCTCGAGGGCGTGCGCCGCGTCGGG
>JBBDNX010000503.1:0-3164 GCA_040877345.1 Pirellulales bacterium | reverse complement strand
GAGGCCACTGTGCCAGCACGGCTCTGTTTGTCAATGCCCACCACTCGATTGGGCCTCGGGCGCTGGTGTTGTTCGGCACGGCGGAACAGCAACGCCGCTGGCTGCCGAAGTTGGCCAGTGGCGAGTGGATCAGCGCGTTTGCACTCACCGAGCCGGAAGCGGGCAGCGACGCGGCCAACGTCCAGTCGCTTGCCACGCCAACCGCCGACGGCCGGGGGTACCTGATCAACGGCCAGAAGCGATGGATCACCAACGGCGCGATCGCCAACGTGCTGACCGTAATGGCCCGCACCCCGCTGCCCGGATCCAGCGAGACCCGAATCACCGCCTTCATCGTCACCCCCGACATGCCGGGATTCGAAGTGGTCGAAGCCCGGATGCCCAAGTGCGGCGTACGCGGCACGGTCACCTCCCGGCTGGCGTTTCACGACATGTTCGTCCCGGCCGAGAACATCCTCGGCCAGCCGGGCAAGGGACTCAAGGTGGCCCTGACCGTGCTCGACTTCGGGCGCACCACCTTCGGCGCAAGCTGCACCGGCGCGGCCAGGTTCTGCTTGCAACGGGCCGCCCAGCATGCCGCCACGCGCGTCCAGTTCGGCCAAACCCTCGGCAGTTTCGAGATGGTCAAGGAGAAGCTGGCCTTCATCGAGGCCGGGGTGTTCGCCATGGAGTCGGCGACGTACGAGACCGCGGCCTTGATCGACGCGGGCACCGACGACTACATGCTCGAGACGGCGATGCTCAAGGTGTTCGCCACCGAAGTGCTATGGCGGATCATCAACGACACGATCCAAATTTTCGGCGGCAAGGCGTACTTTACCGACGAGCCGTACGAGCGGATGATGCGCGACGGGCGGATCAATATGATCGGCGAAGGAGCCAACGACGTGCTGCGGGCGTTCGTGGCGCTGGTCGGCATGCGCGACGTGGGGCTCGAGTTGAAGGGCGTTCTGGAAGCGCTGATGAATCCACTGGCCAATCTAGGCAAGATCGGCGGCTTTGCCTCGCGGAGAATCGGCTCGCTGTTCAGTCCTCCCGCCGTCGCGGTCCGCTCGGGCCAACTGGAAGCGGACGCGGCGGCGATGGGCCGGTCGATCGGGACATTTGGCTCGCAGGTCGAGCGGTTGCTGCGGCGCTACCAGGAAGGCATCGTCGATAGGCAACATCAACTGCGCCGCGTCGCCGACGCGGCAATCGAGTTGTATGTGTCGAGTTGCGCGCTCAAGCGTCTGGACCGGCTGCTGGAGGCAGGGCCGTCAAGCAGCGGGGCGCCGGCGGACTTGGCGATCGGGCGGTACTACCTGCGGACGGCCCGGCGCCGGATCCTGCGGTGTCTCGGCCAGCTCTGGGACAACGACGACGCTGAGACCAACCGGCTGGCCGATGCCCTGCTGGCCAAAGCGATCGACGATTTCATCGACCCAGGTGTTCGCGTAACTCCCGATGGGCCTGGATTTCGGCCGACTTGACCTCGCTGACATGGCTGTGCAACACATCGGCGATGGCGCTGTACGAGCTGCCGAAGGCCCGGAGCAGGATGACGGTGCGTCGGCCGTAGTGGAGTTTTGCCAGGGCGTCTTTCAATTCGACGTCTTTGTCAATGCCTCGTTGATCCAGGGCTGCCAGTGCTCGGACAACGCGCTGGTTGAGCCGTTCTTTCCTGGAAGCCGGACGCTTTTTGGACAACCGCCGCCGGGCTTGCCGGCAAAGCCGCTGCAAGACGGCGCCCATCCACGCTCCGAATTGCATATCGGCCAACTGGATTTTGAGCCCCAACGAAGCGTTGCGGCTCAGTTTTTCCCCCAACAGCTTGACGACCTCCTGCCGCAGGTCGTCGACCGTGGCGACCGCTCGATGCCCCTTCCACACGGCGTGCGAACAAAGATGATCGAGCTCGTTCTGAAACCAGGGATGTGAGAGCAGCAGGTACCAGGTGTGCTTCCAATCCGAATGCGGTAGGAACATCAGGCGGACAAACCAGTCCTTGAGATCCTCCCACGGGGGAGGTTCGGACCGATCTTTGCGACGGGTTGCGGGAGTGCGACGTCCCATGGAACACCTTATCCTTTGCAAAGCCTCCAGCCAACGCGTGGACGGCAGTCGGTGATCGGCAGCCATGCCGGCGGCCCTGGTTGCGCGATCTCGAAGGGAGAGCCCGGGCGACGACTCCGATTGCCGCCGGTGCAGCTTGCCGGGGCTTCTCCGAAGTAGATAGTCGAGATCCGTCGGAAAAACCTGACATGAATTCCGGAAATTTTTCAGGAAATTTTTCCGGAGAGACTTCCCAGTCCGATTCCAGCCGCACCCCCCACCTGGGCCGTCTGGCTCAATCTTCGTCAGGCGGTCGCCGGCCCTTTTTTTTCCCCGCCTGCTGCTTCTTGGCGTTCAATCGCCGCCCCACCGCGGATCGACTGGGGCGGGTCGGCTTTCGCACTGTCCGGGGTGTGGCGACTTCCGCCAGCATCGACTCCAGCTTCGACAGGCAGTCGCCGACGTTGCGCCCCTGGTCTCGGTAGCGCTGGCTGGACACAAGCAAATCCCCCTGGGCCGTGATGCGACGCGCGAACCTGGCCACCAGACGCTCACGCACGTCGTCCGGCAGGCTGCGGCTGGCCAGGACGGGCCAGCGCAACAAGGCCTTGGTGTTGACCTTGTTGACATTCTGCCCGCCGGGACCCGAGCTGCGCGCGAAGCTGAAACTGAGCTCGCTGAGCGGAATCCGCACGCGTGACGTAACTTCGAGCATGGCGCTGTGGATCATCAAGATGTTATAGTATAACGGGTTGGGAAAGGCGCCGTCGCATCGGCCTGATTTTAAGCCGCAACCCGTCGCCATTTTAAGCCGCAACCTGTCGCCCGCGAGGACTCGCAGTTGGTGCCGCCGGTTCATTGCCCAACAACATTATTCCTGTTGGTTTTCGGGACGCTCGCGCTTCAAGCAGCCGCTGGACGAGCCGCGCCCCCCGATCCCAGCGGACCCGAAAGCAACCGGCCCGGCGGCGCCTCCCAGACCAGCCCCGGCGACGGCGTCATCGACCTGGGTACGCGCAAAGCCGGCCACGACTGGCCGGCGTTTCTGGGTCCGACCGGCGACAGCAAGTCGGCCGAAACGGGCATCGTCACCCAATGGCCGCCGGAGGGCCCTCGGCTGGTATGGCAACAAG
>JBBDNX010000502.1:0-3168 GCA_040877345.1 Pirellulales bacterium | reverse complement strand
CGTTGTCGGCCAGCGCGGTCAGGAAGGCCTGCGTCAGAAGCCCCCAGTTTTTGCGGAGGTCGAACGGATTGAGGATCGTGGAATAAACGACGCCTTCCAACCGCAAGGGGCCGGTCGCCTGGAAGGGCAGGGGTGTTTCGACGGCGATCGGCTGCGGCGGGCGCCCCAGCACGGCCCGGCTGGCTCCAGCCAGGCAGCGGTCGAGACGGCGGGGCAGATAAGGCCGCAAGCGGTTCTTGTAGGTCCAGCGGGCACGCTCGCCAAGACCCCTGGGCGGCGGCGGCGCGGCGGCCGGCGGCAGTTCGCGCACATGGTAGGCCGGGCAGTCGATGACCACCTGCTGGCCCGGCTGCCAATCGGGCGTATCGAAATACTGTTGGCGGGCCGGCACCGTCACCACGCGGATGGGCGTTGTCACGCCGGCGCGGACGAAGGCGTCGCGGGTGAAGCGGCAGGCGGTCAGAATCAGCGACAGGCCCCGCGAAACGCTGACCCAGTTGTTGCGAGGGTTGCCGGCCACGTCGTAGTCGGGAATGTCGGGAAACTCCCAAAAAGGAAAGGCGATGTTGATCGCGCCGGGCGCCACGTGCATGGTTTGCAGCGGCAGAAAGCTCAGGTGAGCGGCCTCGATGTTCTCGCGGCGCGCCGTCGCCAAGGCCGCTTCGAGCCGCGACTTCGGCTGGGCGATCTCGGTCAACGAGCCCCACCGCTCCAAAAGCGGGGCAAAGGCGCGGCAGACGAAAAAGTACGAATAGCAATCGTCGCCGCAGCGGTCACGCATGTCGCCGGCGCTGAACGACGAGGTGGTGAACAGCATCCGCTTCGGTCCGGAAGGTTCGGGTCGGTTCATCGTTCAAGTTCCGCGATCCAAAGGGTTGTCTCGCTCGATTCGGCCGCGCACTCTTGCCCATCAGCCGGTGCGCAGCATCTCCGGCTCGTCGGGCCCGCTGGTCCGCAGCTCGGCCTCGGGCCGCACGCAACGCAGTGCCGGCTGGCCGCCGGCCTCGTGATCCGTGCTGCCGGCCGAGTTGAACTCCAGCCCGCCGGGTACTCCCTCGTCGGCGGGTCGGCTGAGCAGGAGCGCCGTCAATTGGTCTTCAATGACCGCCAGCCGCCGGGCCAGCGCCGATCGGTCCCAGTAGATCCCCTCCAGCTTGTCCTGCCGCTCGTTGAGCGCGCGCACCTGCAGGGCAAGCTGCTCGACCGGCTGGATGTCCGATGCGAACCGCTGGCTGATGCGGCGGATCAGCCACCCCAGCAGCGGATAAATCAGTGCCTTGACGGGCCTCGTGAACAACTGGGCCAGGGCTCGGATCACGGCGGACATGATGGGTTCAGCCAGGGGTCTTCATTGTTGTTGTTTTTACGGCAACTCTCGGTTGTCGCGTGGCAGTCCTCGCCAGGCCGCAGGCGCTCAGGCGGCCTTGAGCGAGCGGTCGTCCTCTTGCACGATGGCTTGGGTCAACTTTTCCGCCAGCAGGGCCAGGCGATAGACGTTGCCGGCCGGCGCGGCGGCAACGCGAGGCTGCCGGGCGGCCTCGGCCAGCACTTCTTCGATCCGCTCGGCCAGCTTATCAAGATGAAAATCGCGCCAGATCACGGCGGCGGCGCGGCGGCCGATGGGGGCCAGGTCGATACGGCCCTCAAGCACCTGCTGGAATGCGTCGGCCAAGGCGTTGCTGGTTCGCGGCACCTTGAGGCAGTGTACGCCGCCGACAAACCATTCGCCGATGCCGCAGTTCTCGGACATCAGCATCACGCACTCGTAGGCCGCGGCTTCCAAGGGAGCGCACCCGAACGGCTCGCGCCGCCAGGTGGGAAAGGCGAACAGGTCGTACTCGTGGCGGCGATAGCGGGCCACCAGTTCCGCCTGGGGGCAAAGGCCTTTAAACGTGACCAGGTCGCCGACCCCCTCGGCTTCGGCCAGCCGGGGCAGCACCGGGCTGTCGAGCCTTCCAAACAGATCAATCGAAAACGCCTCGAAGCCACGCTTGCGCAGCAAGGCGGCCGCCTCGATCAACAGGTCGATTCCCTTGTGCGACCCCATCTGGCCGGCCGAGACGATCCGCAAGGGCCGCCCCGGCGCGAAGTAGTCGGCCCGCGGCAGTGGGCGGCGTCCCTCGATCCAATTGGGCGCGATTTCGATATGACCGTTGAGCCGCAGCCCCGCCTCCTCGATCTCCTCGACCACGCGCCGGCTGACCGGCATGTAAACCCCTTGCACGCGGCGATTGAAGGCTTCGGCCAGCGCGGCCGGCACCCCCTCGCCCCGGCTGCACAACAGGCGTGGCACGCAGTCGCCCAGGTACCAGACCCAGGGAAACGAAAGCTGCTGGAGGCAGCCGATCAGGCCCAGCCCGCCCAGCCCGACCAGGTTCCACAGGTAGACGACGTCGGGGCGGAAAGTCTCGATGGCCGAGCTGAGCAGGTACACGTTGTGCGCGTTGACGAAGTTGGCCTCGGCTTCCCACAGGCGGCGCGTCACTAGCCGGCTGTTGGCCTGGGCGTAGGGGTCGTAGCAGTTGGCCAGCTTGAAAACCCGCGCCACGTGAGGACGTGCCGGGCACGGGACGCGCGGCGCAGAGGTCAATACATGGACGTCGTGCCCGCGGGCCAACAGCGCATCGACCACCTGGGCGCAGCACAGCTCGTAGCCGCCAATGAAGTCAGGCGGGTAGAGGTTGCTGACGACAAGGATCCTCACGGGGCGCTCTCCCGGGCCTCGAGAAGACGGCGATACACCGACACCAGCCCGGCGGCCATGCTGCCCAAGTCACACTGCGGGTCGGCGCAAGCGGGCAGCACTTCCACCGGGGCGGCCGTGTGCAATCCGGCGGCCAGGGCGGCCGAGTGGCAGATCACGACGCCGGCCAGGTCCAACAGTCCAAGCTGACCGGCCAGCGAGTGCGAGGCGGCCTCGTACTCGCTGATGCAGACGGCCTTGCGCTCGTGGCAGGCGATCAAGAGGCCGGCCTCGCAGGTGCGGTTCCGGCAGCCATGGATGTGTACCAGGTCGGCTTCGGCCAGGGCGGCGGGCAAATCCCAGGAAACGGCGCGCGCGGGATCCGTGATCTGGCCGGCCGCCGGCAGAACGCGGCGGGTCACGCCGGGAAAGATCTCCCGCCGGCCGGGGTTCGGGCCGCAGGAGACCAGCTCGATGCTGTAATC
>JBBDNX010000501.1:0-17479 GCA_040877345.1 Pirellulales bacterium | reverse complement strand
GCCGCGGCCAGCAGGGCATCGGCATCAGCGCGGCCGGCATGTACGGCGTGCTCACCACCGGGCAGCCGGTGAAGATCATCTCCAAGGTCTCGCCCCGCAAACCGGCCCATTACTACGAAATCCAGATCGACACCAAGAAGAACAAGCCGGAGATCCTCAACGGCCGCGGCGAGGGGGTCGACATTCCGCCCGGACAAGAGGGCCGCAAGGTCATCGAGAAGCACGGCATCGAGTGGATCGAGTCGGACCATGGCACCCGCGTGACGATCGCCTTGGAGGCCCGCTACACGCGCGGCCGCGGCAGCGTCGACGAATACCTGCAGCAAACCGCGATTGCCAACCCGCACGTCCGCCTGCACTACATCGACCCCGACGGCAACGAAACGCTCTACGAGCGGGCCAGCGATTCGCTGCCTCCCGAGCCAACAGAGATCAAGCCGCATCCCTACGGCATCGAGCTGGGCATGCTGGTGACCATGCTCAAGGACACCAAGGCGCCGACGCTCTCGCAGTTTCTCTCCGGCAGTTTTTCGCGCGTCAGTTCAGGCGCGGCCAAGCGGATCTGCGCGGCGGCCGGCTTGAGCACGCGCGCCAACCCCCACAAGATCGGACGCCACGAGGCCGACGCGCTGTACCAGGCGATCCAGAAGACCCGCATCGCCCCGCCGGCCACCGACTGCATCTCGCCAATCGGCGAGCAGTTGCTGCTCAAGGGGCTGCACCACGTGGTGCCCGGCGAGTTCTACGTGGCCGCCACCCGCCCGCCGGCCGTGTACCGCGGCAACCCCTTTGCCATCGAGGTGGCCCTGGCCTACGGCGGCGCCAGCACGGCCCAGAAAGTTTCGCTCGAAGCGCTGACCGAACTGTTGGGCGAAAGCGACGCCCGCACGCTGCGGCAGTTCCTGGTGAACACGTTCAGCGGCCTGGGGCCCGACGCGGCCGAAAAGATCGTCAAGGAGGCAGGCCTGGGGCTGCGGGTTACTCCCGCTCGGCTTAAGACGGCCGACGTGGCTCGCCTGCACGCGGCGATGCGTTCAGTCAGCCTGGATGAGGGCCAGACCATGACGCTGATGCGGTACGCCAACCGCGTGCCGCTGCAGTTTCAGCAAGGCGCCTGCGCTATCACGCAGAGCATCACCGGCACCAACTGGCGCGCTTACGGGCTCAGCCAGTCAAGGGGTTCGATGCCCGCCGGACCGGTGACCATTATGGTTCACATGGCCAGCGTCTGGGTGCCATTCACCAGCGAATCGAAGGAAGCGGTCGCGGCCTACCCCGAAATCCAGCGCGAGCTGCGGCTGGCTCTGCAGTCGGTGGGCCGCAAGCTGAGCATGTACCTGCGGCGGCGGCTGAAGGTAAGGCAGGAAGGCGAGCGGCGCACGTTGTTCATGCGTTACCTGGGAGAGGTGGCCACCGCCGTCAGCGAGATCAACCACGTCGACCGCGACGCGCTCTACGAGCAGCTCAAGGAAGTCGCCAAGCGCAAGACCGCCCAGGCCGACGTCAAGCTGGACAAGCGCGGGCGGCCCATCTTGGAAGAGGAACAGGAAGATTTTGGCGACAACGTGCTGATCGTGGGGCAATCAGAAACGCTCACTCCAACGGCAGACGGCCCCGGAGCCGCCGTGCGCGACACGACCGAGGGGGCAAGCTAGTGCGGTCCGAAAAACCTGCACCCAGCAATAGAAAACAACCTATGGCCAAGAAAACACGGACCAAGGCGGCAGCCGGCGCGGCGGCCGCGAACAATAAGCCGGCGGTCGCCCTGAGCGGCCGCGACAAGAAGACGCTTTCGGACCTCCGCGGCCTGGCCGACGGCGTGGTGACGGCCGCCGAGCGGAAGCGCGAGCCGCACCTGGAGATCCCGGCCCGGGCGCTGTCGAACGTCAAGTACAACAAGACCAAGCGCTTCATCGAGATGGGCTCCAACCGCAACAGGCGGCAGTTGTTCAACGCCTCGCAGGCCAAGGCCTACATGCAGACGCTGCTGGTGGCCAGCGGCTGCAAGAAGCTGATCGACCAGGGCAAGACGACCAGCATCCGAGGTCTCTACTACCTGCTCAAGCACACGATCGAGGACACCAAGGAAGAGACGTTCGCGGAACAGGCCGAGTGCGACCCGGTCATCGAGGACGTCGAGGTCACGCTGAACAGTCTGCGCGAGGAGTTGCACGTCTACGCCTCGAACACCGGAAACCTGGTGGGGCCGCTGACGCTGGTCGACAGCGGCGACGAGATCGACTGCACGCGGATGGGTTCGGCCGGCTACAGCATCCCCTCGATCGTCGAGCCCGAAGTGATCCAATTCCGCAAGTGCGACGCCAAGTTCATCCTGCACGTCGAAAAAGACACGGTCTGGCGGCGGTTCAACGAAGACAAGTTCTGGCGCAAGCACGATTGCCTGCTGACGCACGGGAAGGGGCAGCCGCCTCGCGGCGTGCGGCGGCTGCTGTACCGCCTGCACAACGAGCTGAAGCTGCCGGTCTACTGCCTGTTGGACAACGACCCCTGGGGGTACTACATCTACAGCGTGCTCAAGCAGGGCTCGATCAACCTGGCCTTCGAGTCCAAGCGGATGGCGATCCCCGACGCCAAGTACTTGGGGCTGCGCTCGATCGACTTCGTCCGCTGCGGCCTGTCGAACAGCGTTAAGATTTCGCTCAACGAGACCGATGCCAAGCGTGCCAGGCAGATTGCCGGCTATCCCTGGTTCGCCCATCACAAGGCATGGCAAAAAGAGATCCAGCAGATGCTCTCCAACGGCTTCAAGCTGGAAGTCGAGTCGCTCGTCTCGAAAGACATCAGCTACGTGACCGAAGAGTACGTCCCCCAGCGCCTGCGCGAGCGCGACTGGCTCGACTGAACTGAAGGCAGAAACACGAACCGGAACGCCCCATCTTCGTCGTCCGTTTTCCTCCAGCCTCCAGCCTCTAGCCTACAGCCTGTCCCGAGGGTGCCTGGGGCAAAGCGGCAGCGTGCCCCAGTCTTCTGATTTCAGCCTTGGTTTCTGCGTTCTGACCTCTGACTCCTGACTCCTGCGTCCGTCCTTCTGCCTTCATCCTTCTGCCTTCTGCCTTCACATGTCGATCACGCGTTCGCAGGCGACGGCGGGCAGGACCATGATCTTGCCGTCGCCCATCCGCCCGGTGCGGGCGACTTCGACGATCTTGCGGACGATCTCTTCCACCCGGGCGTCGTCGGCCCAGATGGTGATCTGGACCTTGGGCAAAAAGGCCAGCGAGTACTCGCTGCCGGCGTACTGGTCGAGGTAGTTCTTCTGCCGGCCGTAACCCTTGACCTCGCGTACGCTCACCGCCTCCAGCGGCGCTCGCTTGAGCCCGTCCAGCACTTTCTCGGCCAGGTAAGGTTTGACGATAGCCACCACTTGTTTCACGGCAGACAACTCCCGTCCCCACACTAACCCGACGCGCCAGCGAGGACCATCCGCACTCCACTCCGCTGAGGCCGATCCGTCACTGACCACACTAACCCGACGCGCCAGCGGGGAGAGTTCGCCCCAGGGCCACCCGTCTCCCCGGCACGGCCGAACCACCTGACCGACTCAGCCAAAAAACTTCTCGCCCGTCAGGTTCATCTCGGGTCCCGTGACCACCTCCATGTCGCCCATCACGCGCGTCCGGCAAGCCAGCCGCATCGTCTCCTCGTTGCCGATGTAGGCGAACAGGGCGGGGCCTGCCTTGAAGTTGGCCCGCTCCAGCACTCCCATGGGGCTGGCGTTTTCCATGCCCTTGGCGATCAGCACGCGGCAGGTGCCGCAGGTGCCCCACCCATGGCAGTTGAAGATGGCGTTCAGCCGGGCGCCGTAGCCATTGATGCCGTTGTAGAGCTGGATGCCCGCCTTGAGCGCTTCGGCCCGCAGGTTCGCTCCCTCGGGGACCTGGACCTGTTTTTTTTCTTTGACGAAGTGGACAATCGGCATCGAAAAAAGCCCGTGCTGTCTGGATCCGCCCGCCCCGCCGGGGCGGCTGAAACACGGATTTTAGTGTCTAGCCGCCGTGCCTGGAAGAACCGGGCACGAAAAATGCCCTGGACAGCCGCGCGGCGATCCCTGATCCGCCGCTGCAGACTTCTGATGGCCAGACTTCCGATTGACCGTCGGGAAACGATAGGATAGAGTTATACGTGATGACTCCACCGTAGGCAGCAGTTGAATCTCTTTGCGGAGCGCGGTGCCGCCGCACGCTCGGTCCAGGCCGCTTCCGCTGACGCCGCATGGGCGGCTCGGCCCCTTCTCTCCGCACGAAGCGCCACGCTGGTCAGACCGCTTGAATCCTTTCCGTGGTCGTGCCCGCGGTGCTCTTCCCCGCCGGGCGTTGCCCAATGCGCATCGTGCGGGCAACCGTGCGACAAGCCGGTCTCGGTGCCGCCGCTTCGACTGCCGAGTTGGAAGCCTGGCGCCGGACTCCAACCGTGTCCTCTGTCAGCAGATCGGCGTGCAAACATGGATAAGAAGACGAAAAAGCGGATTGAGGTCATGCGAGAACTCCAAGAGTTGCAAAGGATGCCCGCGAGTGCCAAGGACCAGCGTGACGACGCCGATGCGGTGGCCCGCCCCCCGGCCGGGAAGCCGTGCTCGGAGACTTCGAGCATTTCGCAGTACCCCGCCGCGCGAAATGCACTGCGGCAGGCGATGGACAGCATGCATGGCCATGCTGTGTCCGCGCTGCTTGGCGACATCCACCGAATTGCCGAGAGCAAGTTCGGGTTCGAGGGGACGGTTGCGGACGCAGTGGTCGCCCTGCAAACGGATCCCGACCTGCGCCTCGAACCGGCTGACGCTCCCGAGCAAACGCGAGTGTACTTCACACGAGATTCCGCGCGAAGCACGCCGCCCTAAGAGCGTCAAGCCTGCGCGGCTGCGTCGATGCTCGGACCTCGTGCTCCTCTGATGCTCGACGCTTAATCCGCCGACTTCTCTCGGCTTGATCCGCGGCTGGCCCGATTCTGGCCCGTGCTGCGCCGCCAAGGCCATAGCGAGGCGCCTGGCGTCGGTGGTCCGAAGGACCACGAGGGGTAGAGAACGCGGTTCACAAGGCATTGCCTGCACCCAAAACATCCCATGCATTCAACCCCAATCACCCGGAACGCGAGTATGTCGGATTTCGATTCCCAGGTTCAACGCGAAGTATCGCGGCGGCGAACCTTTGCCATCATCTCTCACCCGGACGCCGGCAAGACAACGCTCACCGAGAAACTGCTGCTGTTTGGCGGCTGCATCGACGTGGCCGGAGCGGTCCGCGGCCGAAAAACGCAGCGTGCCGCCACGTCGGACTGGATGGAACTGGAGAAGCAGCGCGGAATCTCCGTGAGCTCAACCGTGCTGACCTTCGAGTTTGAAGGGCACCGGGTCAATCTGCTGGACACGCCGGGGCACCACGACTTCAGCGAGGATACCTACCGCACGCTGATGGCGGCCGATTGTGCCGTGATGGTGATCGATCTGGCGAAAGGGATCGAAGGCCAGACCGAGAAGCTGTTCCGTGTCTGCGCCCTGCGGCGAATCCCGGTGATCACGTTCGTCAACAAGGTCGACCGTCCGGGGCGAGCTCCCTTGGCGATTCTGGCGGAGATCGAGTCGAAACTCGGCATTGATGCGGTTCCCCAGAATTGGCCTCTCGGCACGGGTCGGGACTTTTCAGGAGTGATTGACGTTGGCACGGGCACCGCCCACCTGTTCGACGGGCGCGACGCAGACCGCCGAATCAGCTACCGGTCGGTTGAGCTCGCCGGGCTCTCGACCGTGGCCGGCATCCGCGCCGATGTTGTGGCCGGTGCAGTCGACGAAACTGAATTGCTGGCGACTGCCGGAGTGCCTTTCGATCGTGAAAGGTTCCTGGCGGGCGAACTGTCGCCCGTATTCTTCGGCAGCGCGTTGACGAATTACGGAGTCGAACACTTTTTGCGGGGATTTCTCGCCTTGTGCCCGCCACCGCATGACCGCCAGAGCGACGTCGGGCAGATCAGCGCTGCGCGCCAGGAGTTCGCGGGCTTCGTGTTCAAGATCCAAGCCAACCTCGACCCTCGCCATCGGGACCGGATTGCCTTTGTCCGCGTGTGCTCCGGGCGGTTTCGACGCGACATGGAAGTTTTGCACGTCCGTTCCGGCAAAAAGATCCGCCTGCCACGGGCGCATCGCGTTTTCGGTCAAGGACGGGAAACAATGGACGAGGCCTTTCCGGGCGACATCATCGGGCTGGTCAATCCCGGCGAGTTCCACCTGGGCGACACAATCTGCGAAGGGCGCTCAGTCAACTTCGCCCCTCTGCCGCAATTCTCACCCGAACATTTCGCCATCCTGCGATGTCGCGATTCCGAGCGGCGCAAGCAGTTTCAACGCGGCCTGGAGCAGTTGTTGGAGGAGGGGGCCATCCAAATGTTCTCGGATCCTGGTGCATCCCGTCGCGAGCCGATCCTCGCGGCGGTCGGCGAGTTGCAGTTCGATGTCGTGCGCTTTCGGCTGGAGACCGAGTACGACACCTCCACGGAGATTGATTGGTTGCCGTACAAACTAGCGCGATGGGTCGACGACGATCCCGAGGGCTTGCGAGCGCTTCGCCTCCCCTATTCAGCGAAGCTGGTGCGCGACCAGTTGGGGCATCAAGCTGTCTTGCTTCGGTCCGAATGGGATGCCCAGTACGCGGAGCGGGAGAACCCGGCCCTCCGGTTCTCCACGGTGCGTGTATCTTCCTTTGCCGACCGGCGACCGGCGGCGACCGGTTCCGGCGTGTTGAAGGAGTCGCCCGTAGCGGGGCCGCCGCCGGCAGACGTGGGCAGCGGCGCCGCGGCCGGCCATTAAAACAACTTGACTGGGAATGAGATCGACTCGATGAGCCAATTTGTGATGGAAGAGCCGCCGGTAGACATGGACCTTGCCGCCGCGCCGCCTGCGGCGGGTCGCTCGATCTACTACGGATGGGTGATGTTGCCCCTGTCCATGGCAACGCTGATTGCCAGCTCGCCAGGGCAGACGTTTGGAGTCTCGGTTTTCAATGAACCGATGAGATTGTCGCTCGGTTTGAGTCACTGGCAGTTGGCGGCCGCATATATGTTGGGAACGCTGCTCGGTGCAACTCCCATCACGTACATCGGCCGCCAAATGGATCGGCACGGTCTGCGGCGCACGATGCTTGCGGTGGTGAGCCTGTTTAGCCTTGCCTGCGTGTTGACGTCATTCGTGCAGGGGTGGCTGTCGTTGGTCGTGGCGTTTTGTTTCCTGCGCATGTTGGGGCCGGGCGCGCTCGGCCTTCTCAGCGGGAACACGCTGGCGTTTTGGTTCGAACGGCGCCTGGGAATGGTCGAGGGGCTCCGTCAACTGGGAATGGCGGCGGCGATGGCCTCGATTCCCGCGATCAATCTTTGGCTGGTTTCCCATTGGGGGTGGCGAGGCGCCTACGGAATGTCAGGCGTCTGCATCTGGCTCCTTTTGCTCCCCCTGGTCGCACTGCTGTTTCGCAATCGTCCGGCCGACGTGGGCCAAGAGATCGACGGTGCAGACAAACCCGATCCGGAATCCCCCTTGAAGCCCGGCGATTCGGATGCGTACTGGGGCCTCACATTGGGCGAGGCGATGCATACGGCGGCCTTTTGGATTGTAACCAGCGGAACGGCGGTCTTTGGTCTCATCCATACGGCCGTCTTCTTCTGCATGGTGCCGATCTTTCAGGAACGTGGACTGTCGGCCGGCGACGCGGCGGCCACGCTCACGGCATTCGCGGGATGCCTGGCGGTCATGCAGCTTGCCGGTGGAATGCTGGCCGATCGCGTGCGAGCACCCTATCTGCTGTTCGCGGGAACGGCCGGCTTGGGGATGGCGATCCTGTTGCTATTGCTTGCCGACGCCACGGCGATGGCAATTGCCGCCGGGGCAGCGCTCGGCGTGTCGCAGGGGATATTCTTCGGGGCAACCCACCCACTGTGGGCGCGTTACTTCGGCCGCCGTCACTTGGGGAAGATTCGCGGGCTGTTGATCACGATCAACGTCGGCTTCTCCAGCCTGGGTCCCTTGTTTGCCGGCCTGACTCGCGACTGGCAAGGAGACTTCACCTTGGCCCTGGCAGCGTTCGCGGTTGCTCCCCTGCCGATCGCGGCTCTTTCGCTGCTGGTCGCGCCTCCAGCGCGTGAGCCTTTCCCCGATGCGTCGGACTTAACCACGGCCGATCCCTCCATCGCGTAATGAGACATTTCATGACATTCGATTCACTTCGCTTCAATGGCGTTGGGCCTGCCACCACCGACGATTCGACCAGGAGATTTACCAGTTGCTGCCTGTCGCTAGAGGGAAATCTGACGCTCGTGAGGGTTCAGGAGAGCACGCGGCTCGCACACTGGCGGGGCTCACCGCTGGTACGACGACTCGATTCGTCCTTCAGCAGCCTCGCACTGGATCCGCTGGAAGGAGCACCTTCGCGATTGCACGTCGATCTGCACCTTGAGGATCCGCGTTGGCTTCACCTCATCTTATGGGCGAATGGGTCGCCTCACATGCTCGCCCTATTGATCCAGGACATTCGCGGGCGCCGCGGCCTGGAGGCCGCGGGATGGTTTGCGCTTCAGCACCACCTTTCACTTCAAGCGTTTATCGCCTCCGTCCGGGCAGTACGAGAAGCAGACGAGAGCCTGCCGCTGCTGTTGACCGCCTTTCATGCCCGCCGTGCCGCAGGCTTAAGTCGCGTGGAGATGGACTGGCAACTTCTGGAATCGGTGGCGGCACGGTACGGACTGCCAAATGCACTGCCGCGGTCCGATCCGCTCAGTTCTCGGGCCGTGGGCAAGGAATTCAACGGCAACGGTCCGCATGTCGCCGGCACAACCCCTGCCTGGCGCAGCGGTCCTCGGCTCCCTGCCATCAGTCGGTTGAACCGCAGATTTCGATTCGACGACGTTTGACCCAGACAGGAACTCCTTCATGACTGACGGCGAGCGAAAGATGAACGTGGCTAATAGCTTGTGCATCCTTCACGATTCGGATACCCACATGGGGCCGTTGATGCTCCGCAAGCGATGGTCCATTGGCCTGGAGCGCGACATATTTGAAATGACGGTGGACGGAAAGCTGATGATGTCCAGCGCGGTTGTCGTATCGGAACGCGCCCTCGCCCAACGGGCGCTTGCCTTGCTGCCGAATCAGCGCCTGCAAGTGCTGATCGGCGGTTTGGGGTTTGGCTTCACGGCTCAGGCGGCCTTGGCAGACCAGCGCGTCGGCAAACTGACCGTGATCGAGCGACTTGCTCCGGTGATCATGTGGCATCGCGCCGGCATCTTGCCCTGGTCCGCAGAGTTCATTTCCGATCCCCGATTGGACATCGTGATGGACGATTTCTTTGCATTCCTTGCACGCGACGCAGAGTCATATTACGACGCCATCCTAATCGATATCGACGATTCACCGGGCCTGCTCTGGCACAAGAGCCACGCGGCCTTCTACGGATCGCGGGGACTCGAGGCAATCCAAGAACGTCTGCTTCCGGGAGGAGTTCTCGGCCTTTGGTGCGCGGCGCCTCCGGGCGAAGCGTTCGTCGACGCGGCGAGAACCATCTTCGCGGCGACCGAGTTGGTCGAGATTCATTTCGAGAATCCGTGCCTGCGACAGCCGGAAACCAAGTACATCCTTCTGGCGACGGCGCACAAGCATGAAAGGAAACGCGATGGCCAGAGGCATCCAGTTTCGTGACGATCGGAGAAACTGTACATGTACCAGCCTAGCGAAGCCGACGGCAAGAGACCAGGGGTGCATCGGAAATGCCCGTTGTGCGGCCAGGACAATCGCCGCCTGCCATGTTCCCGCTATTCACGAGTGGGATGGCGATTAAAGCACTGCCGGCAGTGTGGGCTGCTCTATCTGGAAAATGCTCCGCCGGTCGTTGCCTTGGCGGGCGAATACAGTTGGAGAATGTCTTCAAGGATCGAAAATGAGCGTCGCCTGCGTTCTCGGCCAGTATCAGGGCGAGTGCGCGCTTTGTGGAAGCGATGGCGGCGGCAATGGCTGCCGCATCGAAAAGCTGAAGCACTTATTCGTCGCTACGTGGTCGCCGGCAACTTGCTCGATGTTGGTTGCGGGAGGGGCTCTCTGTTCGTGCGCCTGCCGGGCCCAATCGTGCCGCACGGAATCGAGATTGACCCCGCCGTGATTGAGCTTGCAGAAGCTCGGGCTGCAGAGCGGGGCGGACGCGTCGTTCACGCGGACGCGCTGCGCGGTCTGAGCATGATGGCGGCGACAGAGATGTCGGGAATTGTAATGCACTCTTTCTTGGAGCACGAGATTGAGCCGCTAGTGGTGCTTCGGGAATCCCAGCGCGTATTGCGCAGTGACGGCGCGATCATCATCAAGGTTCCAAACTTCGCTTGTTGGAATCGGCGTTGGCAAGGCAAGGAATGGCCGGGGTTTCGTTTTCCAGACCATGTCAACTATTTCACACCGCCAACTCTCTCTCGGCTCGTCCTGCAGGCAGGCTTAACAATCTTGCGATTTGCCTGGCATGACAAGTTGCCGTCGAGTGACAACATGTGGCTGGTGGCAGGGAGGCAACAGGTGGGCAAATTGAGAGTATGACGATGCTGCGCCAAGCAGGAAGGTGCCGTACTCAGATTTGCCGTCCAGGATCGCCGGCTGTCCGAGTCTAACGCTGCATCGCTTGTTCAAGTAAAGCATCGGCCAATGCCAGCAGTTCGGAGCGGCCTTCGACACGCGAAGCCCACGCGTCGGGAATGCCGTTCTGGCCCAGGCAATCAGCCGGACGTATCCTCCGCCCCGATCGGGCTCCGCATCTGGCGCCGGTAGGCGGTGGGCGTCGTTCGCAGTTGCTTGCGGAACACCACCGCCAGGTGCCGGTAGTCAAGAAAGCCCGCGTGGCTCGCCACCGCTCGCATCGAGAGGTTCGTTCCGGCCAGCAGGCGGCAGGCGCGCTCGACGTGCGTCCGCCGGATTTCCTCCGCCACTCCCCACCCCAAAGCCGCACGGCAACGTCGCTCCAGCGTCCTGCGCCCCAGCGGCACGTGCTCCAGCACGTCGGCCACGCGCACCGGGCGGTGAGCGTGCTCGCGGATGAACCGGACCGCCGCGACGACGTCTTCATCCTCGATCGCCAAAACCTCGGACGAGCGGCGGGCGTTGATCCCCGCCGGAGGCAGCAAGACCGGCTCGCACGGTGGCTTTTCGCCCGCCAGCAGACGCTCCAAAAGCGCCACCGCCTCGTAGCCGATCTGCTCCGCCGGCACGATGATGCTCGACAGCCGAGGCCGCGTCAGCTCGCAGTACAGGTCGTCGTCGTCCACGCCCAGGACGGCCACGTCCTCCGGCACCCGCAGGTCCGCGCGCCGGCACGCTAACACCACCTGGACTCCCCACAGGTCGTTCGGCGTGAAGACGCCCACCGGCGTGGGCAGCTTCCGCAGCCAGCGAAGAACGTCTGGCCCCAGGTCCCACAGGTGGCCCAGCGGGTCAAACTCCAGCTTCGCGGCGTCGTCATAGCAGGCCGCCGCGTGTCCCGCCTCCTGCAGGGCCTGGCAAAACGCCTCTCGGCGCTGGGTCGAGAACAGATGGCGCGGCGGGCCGACGAAGGCAAAATGGCGCAGGCCGCGTTCCAGGAAGTGATTCGCCGCCAGCCGTCCCACCTGGACGTTGTCCACGCCCACGCGAGCAAATCGTTGCCTGGAGAAAACCGCCGAGACATTCACCGCCGGCCGGCGCCACGTGGCGAGCGCCCGCTCCAGCGCGATCGTGTTCAACGCCACAATCAACCCGTCCGGACGGAATCGGCCCCGCAGCCGGGCGGGCTGCTGCTCGGGGGCGATCGAAGTCAACTGCCAATGCGGCCGGGCCTCCACGTACCGCCAGATTCCCCGCAGGATGCGGCGGTAGTAGGCAAAGCTGTGTACGAACGCCAGACCCACGTGGGTCGGCCTGGTCGCGAGATTCACCATGGTCCCCCCTTCCACCTGTCGCAAAATGATACATGATTGACGCAATTTGACAATGGCCGAGGCAGGCTCCCTCCGACTACCATGAACGGTGCCCGGGGCGAATCCCGCCCGCTCAACACGGTAGACCTACCAGGAAAGAGCGTCGACCCTGGGGGCTGACCACCCCCGCAATAAAAGGCGAGCGAAGGCGACTTAGCCATGAATCGGATGACGCCCAGTCCCACGGCTCAACTCTGCTTCATCCTGGCGCTCGTCTGCTGCCCGCCGGCAGGGTTGCTGGCGGCGCACGGCGCCGACGAGTCCGACGCGTCCGCCCCACCGTCGGAAGCGGATAGCGAACGCCACTTCGAGACGCAAATCGCGCCGCTCTTGGCGCGGCACTGCTTGGAGTGCCACGCTTCGACGTCCAAGAAGGGCGGTTTGGACTTGTCGCGCAAAGACCCGGCCCTGGCGGGCGGCACGAGCGGAAGCGCGATCGTGCCGGGCCAGTCGGCCGAAAGCCTGCTCTGGCAATACGTTGAGTCGGACGAGATGCCAAAAGACCGGCCGCCCCTGCCGGAAAGGGAAAAACGCCTCTTGCGGGAGTGGATCGAGGCCGGCGCGGCCTGGTCCCTGGATGCAATCGACCTGCCCGCAGCCCCCAATACCCGCGGCGGCGGTTCCAACTGGGTCCGCAGACTCACCGTGCCGGAGTATATCGAGACCGTGAAAGCCGCCGTCGGCGTCGACGTGGGTGAAGAGGCCCGCCGCATCTTTCCCCCGGACATGAGGGCCGACGGCTTCAGCAACACGGCCTACAACCTCAGCGTCGACCTGGCGCACGTGGAAGCCTACGCCACGCTGGCGCAAATCGTCGTGGCGCGGATGGAGCTCGCGAAGTTCGCCGCGCAATACTCCGAGCGTCAGGATCCGGCGGACGCCGGCATGCGCGAGCTCATTTCCCGGATGGGAAAGTGGCTGCTGCGCGGACCCCTCGATGAACGGGAGATCGACTCTTACCTCGCCCTGTCGAAAGCCGTCGCCGACGAAGGCGGAGATTATGCCGAGGCGGTGGGATACATCGTCGAGGCCATGCTGCAATCGCCTCGCTTCGTCTACCGGATCGAGGACCAGCGGGGCGATGGGACGGCGCGGCCGTTGGGCGAGTACGAGCTCGCTTCGCGGTTGAGTTATATCCTGTGGGGCGGACCTCCGGACAAGGAGCTGATGCGCGCCGCCGACTCGGGCGAACTTTCCGATCGTCGGCGTGTCGCGGCCCAAGTCCAGCGCATGCTCCGCGATCCTCGGGCCGTCGAGAGATCCGCACAATTCCTCTCCGAATGGATGCACCTCGACCGGCTGTTTCATCTGCGGCCGAGAAGCGAGCGGTTTCCGGGCTGGAACGACCAGTTGGCCACCGACATGCGCGAAGAAACACTCGCCTTCTTCAAGTATGTGGCCTGGGAGCAGAACCGGCCTCTTTCGGATCTCATGAATGCCCAAGTCACGTTTGCCACTCCTCGGCTGGCTCGCCATTATGGTTTCAAGCAAAAACCGGCCGACGCCGGATCGGGCGGCCGTGAAGTGGTGCGTGCCCCCGAGCGGGTTGCACGCGGCCTGCAAGTGCTCTACACGTTCGGCGAGGGAAGCGGCGACGTGGTCCGCGATGTCTCCACGAGCGGCGAACCAATGCACCTCAAGATCGCCGACTCAGCGGCGGCCCAATGGAATGACCAAGGGCTGCTTATCAGCAAGCCCACGCTGATCGCCAGCGAGCAGCCACCGGCCAGGCTGATCGACTCCCTGAAGAATTCGAAGGCCATCACGCTCGAAGCCTGGATCACTCCGGCCAACGCCTCGCAAACGGGGCCGGCCCGCGTCGTGACGCTCTCCGACGGCATCTCCTCTCGCAATTTCACGCTCGGCCAGCTCGGCGATCGCTTCGATGTCCGCCTGCGAACCACCGCCGCCAGCGGCAACGGAGAACCGTCGCTTTCCAGCCCGGCGGGCACGGCGGCGGCAGTCCCGCTCCACGTCGTCTACACTCGCGATGCGGCCGGCAAGACCACCATCTACGTCAACGGAAAGAAGGAGGGAGAGCACGACGTAGGCGGCGACTTTTCGAACTGGGACGGCGGCTTCCGGCTCGCCCTGGCCAACGAGCTGTCGCGGGACCGCACTTGGGCCGGTACGCTGCACCTGGTGGCGGTCTACGACCGGGCGCTCTCGGCGGAGGAGACGCGGCAGAACTGGGCCGCCGGCGCGCAAAAGCAGGGCCTCCCCGCCTTGGCCAGTGCGGTGCCTGAGGGCCAGCGATCTTCCGAGGGCTTGCAGGCGCTTTACCTGTTCGACGAAGGCGGCGGCAGCATGATCCGTGACACGGCGGATGCCGGCGAGCCGCTCGACCTGAACGCCCAAGACGCCTCGCAGCTCGAGTGGGGCTCCGAGGGAATCACCGTCAAAGGCCCGACGCTCATTACCACCAGCGGGCCGGCGACGAGGCTGATCGACGAAATCAAAAAGTCGCGGGCCGTGACGCTCGAAGTCTGGATCACCCCCGGCGACACAACCCAGAGCGGCCCGGCGCGGATCCTCACGCTCTCGTCCGGTCCCAACCAGCGGAACTTCACGATCGGCCAGGATGGCGACAAGTACGAGGTCCGCTTCCGTGCGGAAGGAACCGATCTCAACGGCATGCCGGGCTTGAGCAGTCCCAGCGGCTCCGCCCGGACCCAGCGGACCCACCTTGCGTTCACCCGCGACGCGGCGGGCAACGCCAGGCTCTATCTCGATGGCGAGGAGCAAGGCGAGCGGGCTCTTGGCGGCGACCTGGCAAACTGGGACGACGGCTTCCACCTGTCGCTCGCCAACGAATCGACGAAGGACCGCGCGTGGCGCGGCCTGCTGCACCGCGTCGCCATCTATAGCCGGGCGCTCACGCCTCAGGAGATTCGCTATCGGGGCGATCTCCGGCCGGACGGCGGTGACCTGGCACGCTACGATCTGGCCGACGTGCCCGGCCGCGGCGGCCTGCTGACGCAGGCTAGCGTGCTGACCATCGGCGGCGACGAAGCCTCGATGGTCACCCGGGGGCTGTTTGTGCTTCGCGAGCTCCTGTATGGCGGGGTCGAGGATCCCCCACCATGCGTGGATACGACGCCCGTCCCGACCAAGCCCGGTCTTTCGCAGCGTGCCGTCGCAATGGATCGCCTCGCCAATCAATCCTGCACCGGCTGCCATTCCAAATTCGAGCCGCTCGCTTTCGGCCTCGAAAAGTTCGATGGGATCGGGGCTTATCACGACGTGGACGAGCACGGAAACGAGCTGCGCGACGATGGCCAGATCCTCTTCCCCGATCAGGACCAGCCCATCGCGTACAAGTCCTCCGCCGAGCTCATGAATCTGCTGGCCGGCAGCGAGCGGGTTCGCATGGCCATCACGCGAAAGGTCGCTCAGTTTGCACTGGGAAGGCCTCTCGTCGACGCCGATGAGCCTTTTCTTGACGAGATCCATCAAGCCGCTGAGAATGGGGGCGGAACGTATGCCAGCCTGATCACCGCCATTGTCATGAGCGATTTAGTGCAGATGACCCGAACGGAGACAGACCCATGACGAAACCGTGCATCAGCCGCCGCACCATGCTCAAAGGTCTAGGCACTGTCGCCATCGGGCTGCCGCTTCTGGAGGAGATGCTGACGGCCGCCCGCGCGGCGCAGCCGGGGATCGTGCCGGTGCGTGCCTTCAACGTCTTTTTCGGCCTGGGAATCCCGGCCCCGCTCCAGACGGAAGGGTTCGACGGCGTGCTCGAACCGCTCAAGCCGCTGGCCGGCAAGCTGCTCATCCTGCGCTCCGTCGACCAGGTGCGCTGCGACGAGTCGGGGATCAACGCGCATTACGACGGGGCGTCCGGCGCGTTCACCGCCGAGCCGCCCAATGGCACGGCCAGGGCCGGCGGGCCTTCGCTGGACCAGTTGATCCGCAGGGCCCATTATCCCGACGGGCTGCCGGCCGGCATGGTGCCGACCATCGTGGCCGGCACGTACTTCCGGCGCGACGACCGTCTGACCCGCTACGTGCACAGCTTCAACGACGACGGCACGGCCGCGGGGGCGATGCAGGAAAAGCCGCAAGACCTGTTCGAGCGCATTTTCGGTTCCCCGGCAAAGCAGGCCCAAGACGGCCGGCGCCAGCGGCTGAAGCACAGCGTGCTCGATGCCGTGGTCGACCAGTCCAAGTTCTACAGCGGCGACAGTTCGCCGCTGGGGGCGGCCTCCAAGGCGCGTCTCGCCGACCATCTCGACCGCATCCGCGAATACGAGCAGCGGGCCTTCCAGATGGCCGACGAAGCTTCTCAGCGTTGCCGCTCGGTCGACGGGCCGCCCGACTCGAAGCTCATCCACGGCCCCGCGGCGGATCCCGGCGGCGAGGGGAT
Source organism: Pirellulales bacterium (assembly GCA_040877345.1). GTDB lineage: Bacteria > Planctomycetota > Planctomycetia > Pirellulales > JAICIG01 > JBBDNX01. The sequence continues at coordinate 1,128 of JBBDNX010000501.1, read as the reverse complement.
CGACATCACGCTCGACGAGCTCACCGCGGAATGGCGGTTGCTGGCCGATCTGTACGCCCTGGCGATTCAATGCGATCGCGTCCGCTTCGGCTCGATCACCTTTTTGTCGGCCGGCGAGCGGATCCGCCTCAAGGGCAGGTACGAATACGGGGGTAGAACGGTCTTCGAGTTCGACGACGCCGCTCAGCGCCGGGCCTCCGGCTCCGTGGCCTGCAGCCACGAGTGGTGGCATGACTTCAACGAGTCGCAGAAGAACGAGCAACTGCGGGCGCATGCCCACATGAAGATGCGCGAAGTTGCCCATTTCCTCCAGCGGCTCGACGGGGCCGACTCGCTCGAGCCCAACGGCAAGACGCTGCTGGAGAATTCGCTGATCACCATCTCGACCGAATCGGGCGACGGCCGTCACAACGACGTGAAGCGCGAGCTGTCGGGGGTCTTTCACGCCATCACCGGCGCCGGCGGCCGCTTTAAGACCGGCCAGATCATCGAAGCCGGGGCCGAGGGTCTCGACGTTTACAACACCATGCTCGCCGCGATGGGCGTCTCCCGCCGGCTCGGCCCCTCCAGCCGCGAGATGAGCCCCCTCGACGCCATCCGCGCCTGACGCGTTTTGCGCGAGCAGCGTGTTATCGACTGCCGGAGCGCACTATCCGGCGAAACTCCGCGGATGCGGAGGAGTCGAGATAGGCCGGCGAAATGCACAGCCCGCCCGATTCTTGCGGGCGCGAAGCGCGGACGGCTCCTTTCGCGCCGGCAATCCTGCCCTTGATCCGCTAGAATCAAAGGCAGGGCAGGGCAAAACACCGCTGGACGAAACCGGCTCGCAGCCGATACAACGAGATCGGCAAGGCACCCACACCCGCAGCCAGAGCAAGGATACCCCGATGGCCGAACGCTCGAAGTACCAGGACAAGATCATCCGCAACTATTACCAGAACCAGGATGCCATCCTGATGCAGCGGCTGGGCGAGCAGGTGACCGAGCTCTACCTGGCGGAAGGCAAGGCGCGGGCCAAACAGTGGCAGCGGGCGGCGGCCACGCTCGAAAAACTCAAAGTGCCAGCCTCGCGAATCGAACACCTCGTCGGCTCGGACAACCCGGCGCTGTTGGCCAAACTGCTCGAGG
>JBBDNX010000500.1:0-3172 GCA_040877345.1 Pirellulales bacterium | reverse complement strand
CTTTGCAGGGCACGGCGCCAGGGCCTGCGCCATCTCGCTGCCTCCCGACTTTTCGCCGGTCCGGGTGCTGCAGGCCGCGGCCGACGCGGCCGTTTCGGCCGTGTTCGCCGGAGGCACGGCGGCCCCCGCCGAGCGGCGGCGCGAGCTGGCCCATTTCGTGTTCTGGACCCTGGCGGAGTTCTGCGCCGAATTCAAGCTGCCGTTCGACTTGATGATCGGCGTCAACCGGGGCGTCTACGCGGCCGGCGTCCACCAGGGCCAGGACCTGTTCGACAGCCGCGTCTCGCTGATTCAGTACCGCGAGCTGTTCAACGCCTTCCCGCAGGTCGTGTTCCCCATTTCGGTGCTGGCCAGCGTGACCAACCAGGAGCTGACCAGTTACAGTTGGATCTTTCCGAACGTGGTCACGCACGGCCATTGGTGGTACTCCAACACGCCGGCGTTCATCGAGCACGATGCCGGCGCCCGGTTGGAGGCCGTGCCGGCGACCAAGCAGATCGGCTACTACAGCGACATGTACAAGCTGGAGTTCGCCTTGCCGAAGTTCGCGATGTACAAGCGAATCCTGGCCAAGATCCTGGCGGAGCGGTTCGTGATCGATCGCGGTTGGAGCGAAGAGCGGGCCGTCGCCCTGGCGCGGCGAGTGCTGCGCGAGAACGTCGAACGCGTGTTCGGGGTGTAGGCTCGTAGTGACCCCATTCATGGGGTCTTGGAAGAGCTCGTAGTGACCCCATTTATGGGGTCTTGAAAGAGCTGTAGGCAAGCAGCCGAGGTCAAGGTAGCCCAACTCGCCGGACCCCATGAATGGGGTCACTACGAGCGTTCCACGGCCGACTTGCCGGGCTGCAGGAACAGCCAGCAAAAGGCCCCGATGGCCAGAACCGCGGCATAGATGTAGAAGATCAGGTCCCACTGGTCTCGGCCAGCATAGCCCAACTTCTCGCGCCAGTCGGCCATCGCTCCGGGCAAGTACTGCGAGAGCATCGCGCCGGGCACCCCCATCGAGTTCATCAGTCCAAACAGCGCGCCCAGGTGGCGCCCGCTGATTTGCGTCACCACGGCCCACCAGGTCGCCTGCTGCGACAAGAAGCACATGCAGCCCGCCCCCGTGCACAAGGCCGACCCCAAGGGCCAATCCACGTGGATGCTGGCCAGCATCAGCACCGCTGCAATGAGCATGACGACACAACCATAGAGGCGTTGGGCGCGGGCACGGTTGCGGCTGTGGCGGACGATCCAGTTGGCGAAAAAACCGCCGCCGATCGTGCCGATCGCGCCACCCACCAGCGGCAGCGACGAGGCGAAGCCCGAGGCGATCTCGTCCAGCTCCCGCCCTTCCTTCATATACGTCGGGTACCAGGAGAAAAACAGATAGGCCGCGAAGGCGCCGCAACTCTGGATTGTGCCCAGCAGCCAGACGTTCCGGCTGGAGAATACCAGCCGCCATGGAACGCGGCGATGTTCTTCGCCGGCCGACCGGGGCTCGGTTCCCCGGGCTATGTAGATCCGTTCGGCCTGGTTGACCGCGGGGTGTTCGGCCGGTGCATCGCGAAACCAGTAATAAAAGGCGGCGGCCCAGACCACTCCCACGCTACCAAACCAGACAAACGTCCAGCGCCAACCCACCAACTCGATCAAGTAGGCGGCCAGGGGTGGTGAGACGGCACCTCCAACCAGGGCGCACGTGAGCACCACGCCCTGCGCTATGCCCCGTTCGTGGTCGGGAAACCAGCGGGCCAGCACGCGGGCCGTGTTGGGATAGGCGCCGGCCTCGCCCGCCCCAAACAAAAAGCGGATCACGACCAGCGTGGTCAGGCCCATGGCGGCGCCGGTGAGCGCGGTGAAGGCCGACCACCAGAGGACGATCCGCGTCAGCACGCCGCGCGAGCCATATCGGTCGCCCCAGTGGCCCGTCGGCACTTCGAACAAGCCATAGGCCACCGTAAAGGCCATCAACACGAATCCCATTTCTTTTCTGGTCAGGTCGAGATCGGCCCGGATGGAGTTCACGGCCTGGCCGATGCAGATCCGATCGAGATACAGGACGAAGGCCAGGCAGCCCATGAAGGCGAGCACCACGTAGCGGACGCTGGTGGCCGGCTCGGCAGGGGCGGGATCATGCCGGATCGTGGTGGAGTCGTCGAGCTGGCTCACAGGGCGAAGTGTAAGTGGCTCAGGCGCCGGAAGCAAGCACGGCGCGGAAACCGATCGCGCGGGACGCGGCGGCGCCGCTCGAGCGCTGCTATACTGGCGCGGCCTGTCGCGCCAATCCACACGCGTCCAAGGGCCGGGAGCTTCACCGATGCAATTCTCGCACATCGGACTCATCAGCGATCAACCGCGGCCGGGCGAAGTATTCGTCGAGGCCACGCGGGTCTGGATCACCGATTTCGTCCAGCACCCTTTTCACGTCGAATGGCTGCGGTTCGAGCCGGACAGCCCGGTCACCGGCCCGGTGCGGACGCAGCCGCACGTGGCCTACCGGGTCGACTCGATTGCCGCCGCCAGCCGCGGGCTGGCGGTCCTGATCGAGCCGTTCGAACCGCTAGCCGGGCTGCGCGTTGGCTTCTACCAGTCGAACGACGGGGCAGTGATCGAGTTCATGGAGTACGAGACAGCACCGTTTTAAGCGTCTTGGCATGTGGCCGTTAATCTGCCCGGACGGTTTGCGGTCGTATGGATCAGTCCGACGGGCGGTCGCGGCTGGCGAACCGCGCCGCGCCGCCGCGCGCCTTCGTGCCCGAGACGCTCAAGACCGCGATCAAGCTGCTGGTGGCCCACTGGTACGATGGCCAATGACTAGTGACCAATGACAAATGACCAGGGACAAGCTGGGCTGACACACGCGAGGGCGAAAATGACTCTGGTTGCATGCCCATCCGATCGCCCGGCCACTGCCCGCCGGCCGACGGGTTCACCGGCCGGATTTCACCGCTGGAGCGATCTGCTGTTTGTCCATTGGACGATCGCCCCCAGCGAGGTGGCACCCCTGTTGCCCCAGGGCTTGTCGCTCGATACGTGGCAAGGCGAGGCATGGGTCGGACTGGTGCTGTTTCACATGTCGGGCGTGCGTCCCCGGTTCTTCCCGCCGGTGCCGGGCATCTCGACGTTCCATGAGACCAACGTGCGGACCTATGTCCGCTACCCCGATCGTGAGCCGGGCGTCTGGTTC
>JBBDNX010000499.1:0-3177 GCA_040877345.1 Pirellulales bacterium | reverse complement strand
CAGGCGTGCCGGCTTCCAGCGTGTTTTCTCCCTTGACCATCGATTCGTAAATCTTGGTCCGGCCTTCGACGTCGTCGCTCTTGACGGTCAAGAGCTCCTGCAGGATGTAGGCCGCCCCGTATGCCTCCAGGGCCCAGACCTCCATTTCCCCAAATCGCTGTCCGCCGAAGCGGGCCTTGCCGCCCAGGGGCTGCTGCGTGATCAGCGAGTAGGGACCGGTCGAGCGGGCATGCACCTTGTCGTCGACCAGGTGGTGGAGCTTGAGCATGTAGATGTAGCCGACGGTGGTTTCCTGCTCGAGCGGCAGGCCGGTGCGGCCATCGTGCAACTGCGCCTTGCCGTGCTTCGGGAGGCCGGCTTCCACCAGGCACTGCTGGATCACTTCCTCGGTGGCCCCATCGAACACCGGCGTAATGGCCTGGAAACCCAGCCGGGCGCCTGCCCAGCCCAGGTGCGTCTCCAGGATCTGGCCCACGTTCATGCGGCTGGGAACGCCCAGCGGATTGAGCATGATCTGCAACGGCGTGCCGTCGGCCAGGAAAGGCATGTCCTCCTGGGGCAGGATCTTGGCGATCACACCCTTGTTGCCGTGGCGGCCGGCCATCTTGTCGCCCACTGAGATGACCCGCTTGGCGGCAATGTAGACCTTGACCATCTGCAAGACTCCGCTGCGCAGCTCGTCGCCGCGCTTCATCGAGTTGAGCCGCCGGTCGCGCTCGTCAATGGCCGCCTCGACCAGCGGATGCCGCGTCTTCCAGGTCTTTTCCACGTCGGCCTTGCGCTGCGGGCTGCGGATGTCGAGGCTGTCGAGCTTGAAGCGGTGGGCCTGCTCGGCCACGTACTTGTGTTCCTGGTCGCGGACCAGCGGGTTGCCGTCCTCATCGGTGAGCTGCCGCTGCAGGATGCCCTCCATCTCCTCGATCAGCCCGCCGAAGGCCTCGGCGATGCGGGCGTTGCCCTCGGCCTCGGCTTCCTTGAGCTGCTTTTCGAAGGTCTTGCGCTCGTCCTCCGAGAGACTGAGGCGGCGTGAGAATTTCTGCGTATCGATCACGATTCCTTCCACGCCCGAGGGGACTTCCAGCGAGTCGTTTTTCACGTCCTCGCCGGCGCGGCCGAAAATGGCGTGCAGCAGCTTTTCTTCAGGCGTCAGCTCGGTCTTGCTCTTGGGCGACACCTTGCCGACCAGGATATCGCCGGGCCGCACGAAGGTGCCGATCTGGACGATGCCCCCTTCATCCAGGTTGCGCAAGGCCTTCTCGCTCACGTTGGGGATGTCGCGCGTGAACTCCTCGCGGCCCAGCTTGGTCTCGCGGATTTCGATATCGAACTCCTCGATGTGCACCGAGGTATACGTATCGTCCTTGACCAATTCCTCGCTGATGATGATGGCGTCCTCGAAATTGAAACCGTCCCAGGCCATGAAGCCGACCAGCACGTTGCGTCCCAGGGCCAACTCGCCCCGGTAGGTGCCGGCGCCGTCGGCGATGACCTCGCCCTTCTCGACCTTCTGGCCGGGCGTGACGATGGGGCGCTGGTTCTGGCAGGTCCGCTCGTTGAGGCCCACGTACTTTCGCAGGACGTAGACGTCGTCGCCGACCACGATCCGTTCGGCGTCGACGTAGGAGACGCTGCCTTTCTTGCGGGCCCGCACGAGCATGCCGGAGTTCTGGGCCACGTCGCGTTCCATGCCGGTGGCCACGATGGGCGGCTCGGTGACCAGCAAGGGAACCGCTTGCCGCTGCATGTTGGAGCCCATCAGCGCGCGGTTGGCGTCGTCGTGCTCCAAGAAGGGGATCAAGCCGGCCGACACGCCTACCATCTGGCTGGGCGCCACGTCGATGTACTCGATCTTGTCGATCGGCACCAGCTCGAAGTCGGCCCGGTAACGGGCAATGATGTTATCGCCTTGCGAGCCGCCTTGCAGCTTGCCTCCCTGCACGGGAGTGTCGGCCGGGGCCAGGTAGGCCTCGCTCTCCTGGTCGGCCCGCAGCCAGACGACGTCGTCGGTCAGCTTGCCTTTGGAAACCTTGCGGTAGGGAGTGACCAGGAAGCCGTACTCGTCGACGCCGGCGTAGATGGCCAGGCTGGAGATCAAGCCGATGTTGGTGCCTTCGGGGGTCTCGATCGGGCAGATGCGGCCGTAGTGGGAGATGTGCACGTCGCGGACCTCGAAGCCGGCCCGCTTGCGGTTCAGACCGCCGGGGCCCAGCGCGGAAAGCCGCCGCTCGTGGGTGAGCATCGACAAGGGGTTGGTCTGGTCGACGACCTGCGACAGCTCGCCGCGGCCGAAGAAGTACTCGATGGCCGCCGAAATGCTCTTGGGATTGATCAGTGCCCGCGGCGTCATGTCTTCCAGGTCCTTGAGGCTCATCCGCTCCTGGACGGTGCGGCGGAGCTTGAGAAAGCCTTTGCGCAGCTCGTCGCAGGCCAGCTCGTCGATGGTCCGCAGGCGGCGGTTGCCCAGGTGATCGATGTCGTCGATTTCGACCGAGGGATCGTCGGCCCGCAGCCTCAAGAGATACTTGATCGAGGCGATCAGATCGTCGGGCCGCAAGGTCATTTCGGTTTCGGGAATGTTGAGTCCCAGCTTGCGATTGATGCGGAAGCGGCCGACCTTGCCCAGCCGGTAGCGGTTGGTGTCGAAGAATTTCTCGTGGAACAGCGCGCGGGCCTTCTCCAACTGGGGAGGATTGCCGGGTCGGAGGCGCTGGTAGATCTTCAGGAGAGCTTCTTCGTGGCTGCCGGTCGTGTCTTCCTGCAGGCTGTTGAAGATCAAGGGATCCTTGACGTCGGGCATGACTTCGATCGACGTCAATCCCGAAGTGCAGATCAGCTCGGCCGCGTTCTTGCTGATTTTCTGGCCGGTTTCCAGGATGATCTCACCGGCCTTGTCGCTGTTGGCCGGGTAGACCACGTCGCTCACGGCGATCTTGCCTTCGATCTTGCTGACGCTGCGGCCGTCGACGACTTTTTCGATGGCGGTCTCGTAAAAGCAGCGGATCAGCTCGGCGTTTTGGCTGTACTTGGGATCCATGGCCCGCAGCAGGGTCAGCGCGGAGAACTTCCCGCTCTGGTCGATGCGGACGGTGAGGACCTCTTTCTTGCTCACGTTGAGCTCGATCCGACTGCCGCGCTCCGGGATGATGCGGCAACTGTGCAGGCGGCGTTCGTTGCCCT
>JBBDNX010000498.1:1919-3182 GCA_040877345.1 Pirellulales bacterium | reverse complement strand
CTCGCCCGGCTCGTGGCTGACCAGCACCGCGTCGAAGACCTCGTCGCGCAGCCGCGCGATGCCGGCCGTCACCCCGACGGCCTCCTCCAGGACCACCTCGGCGGCCCGGTCGGAGGCAAAGGCCTCGGCCAGCCATCCCCCCGTGCGATGGTACGTGGTGATGTACAGCACCCGCATTCGGGGCGGCAAGCTCCCCCAGGCAGCCGTCGGCTGCTTTGCACACTCTTTGAGGGCCGTGCTCATGGGGTGGTTCGGTCTTTCTTGGCTTTGCCTGGCGCGCACGGGGCGGTACTCTATCCGTGCCGCCAGCGCCGGTCAATGCCGGCCGGCCGGCCGGGGCTCGCCGCGGCCTGGCCAGCGTGGCACAATGACCGGAAGGCGGTCCGCCGGCGGCAAGCAAGCTGGAGTGCTGCGGCCGCTCGAACTGCTCTTGCCGCCCCGATCGGCGAAACGCGAGAATCCGGCACCGTGAGAATAGCGTACCTCGACTGCTTGAGCGGCATCAGCGGCGACATGACGCTGGGCGCGCTGGTGGATGCCGGCGTGGAGTTGGCCGCCATCAGCGAATCGCTCGATTCGCTGGGCCTGCCCCATTGCCGGCTGGTCGCCACGGAGGTGAAGAAGAAGGGATTTCGCGCGACGCAGATCACGGTCGAGCACGAGCCGGAACATGCTCACCGGCACTTGCACCACATCACCGACATGATCGATGCCAGCCGCCTGACCGAGCGGCAGAAGGACCTGGCCCGCCGCATCTTCACCCGGCTGGCCGAGGCGGAGGCCAAGGTCCACGGCACGACCGTGCGCAAGGTGCACTTTCACGAAGTGGGCGCGGTCGATTCGATTGCCGACATCGTCGGCGCGGCGGTGGGGTGGGACCTGTTGGCCGTCGACCGCATCGTCGCTTCCAGTGTACCCACCGGCCGCGGCACGGTCAGCATCGCGCACGGGCTGTGCAGCATCCCGGCGCCGGCCACCGCCGAGTTGCTGCGCGGCATTCCGCTGGCCGAATCGAATGTGAACGCCGAGTTGACCACGCCGACCGGGGCTGCCATCCTGGCCACGCTGGTCGATTCGTTCGGGCCGGTCCCGGCGATGAAGATCGAACGGATCGGCTACGGGGCCGGCCAGCGCGATCTGACCGAGCAAGCCAACCTGCTGCGGTTGTTCGTGGGCGAGTCGTCGCTGCCGCTGGCCGCCGACCAGGTGTGGGTGGTCGAGACGAACCTCGACGACGTCTCGGGCGAAGTGGTGGGCTATGCC
>JBBDNX010000498.1:0-1909 GCA_040877345.1 Pirellulales bacterium | reverse complement strand
GGGGGGGGAAACCCCACCCCGCGGCTCTGGGAGTCCGGCGCGTTGGATGTGTACACCACGGCCATTCAGATGAAGAAGAACCGGCCGGGCGTGATGCTGACCGTGCTCTGCCAGTCGGAACATATCGAGCGGGTCGAGAAGATCCTGTTTCGCGAAACGGCCACGCTGGGGGTGCGCCGCTGGCCCGCCAGCCGGCACAAGCTGGAGCGCAGGCCGCACCAGGTTCAGACCGAGTTTGGTCCGATCGAGGGAAAGTTGGGCTGGATCGCCGGCCAGGCGCCGAGCTTTTCGCCCGAGTTCGAGTCGTGCAGCCGGGTGGCCGCCGAGCGCGGCGTGCCTCTCAAGGCGGTCTACGAGGCGGCCCAGAAGGCGTTTGTGCCCCAGCCGGACCCGTGACAATTCGCGGCAGCCCCAGGTCCAAGGAAGGACAGACTCAATGTGCTTGTTTGCCCAGATCGAAGGAGCGACGGTTCTTTTCCTGATCGCTCTGGCGGTGACGACAGGCCTGCTATTGTTTCGCACGCAACGGCAGTTGGCCGCGAAGCCCCAGGCCGCGCATCCCTCCGAATGGGGCAAGCCGCAGGCAGCCATGCGGACGCCTTCGCCATTGGCGGCCCGAAATGACCTCGGCCAACGAGAAGTTGAGATGCACGACCTGGCCCAGGAGTTGTGCGCGCGGATCGATAGCAAGCTTGGCATTTTCGAGGCCTTGATTCAGGACGCCGGCCGGCAGATCACGCGGTTGGAATCGGCCATTGAGCGCGCCGAACGCTTGGCAACGTCGGAAAGTGCCAGCTCGTCCGCCCGTCACCCACCAGCCGGCCGTGGCAATCGCGGCCGCCTGCCGCAGGCGCATCAGGCGGCGGCGTTAGCCGGCGGCCTGCGGGTCGATTTACCCGCTCTCGACGAGTCGCAGTCCCGCATCGCCCGGCGTTACGACGAGATCTATGCCCTGGCCGACGCCGGCCACGGCAGCGATTCGATCGCCCAGCAACTCGGCAGTCCCGTAGGCGAGATCGAGTTGATCCTCGGCCTGCGCGACCAGCGGTAGCGTCACTTCGGTGCGGCGGGGGGCGGGCTCAACTCGTCGAACGCGGCGAGGATGGCGGCCGTGCCCACGGCGGGCTGCTGACAGGCAAAGTCGTGGCAGACGTAGAGCGCAGGCTCCGAACCCGCCGCTTTTCCGGCGAACAGCGACTCCAGCCCGCGCGACTCGCCGCGGCCGGGACGGCAAGCCAGCACCTTGTTGGGCCAGAACCGGCGGCGCAGCTCGGATAGAATCCGGCTGGTCTCCGTGCGGTCCGCGGCCTGGACCAGAACCAGCTCGGGCGCCGCGCTCAGGTGGAAATCAAGCGCGATCAGCATCTGGCCCGTCGCCGTCGGATGCCGGCCCATCAACTCCATGAACGATTCCAGCGTGGCCTGGGCCGCGTGCACGTAATCGGACCGGCCGCACAGCTTGCCCAGCCGCAACAGCGCGGTGGCGGCCATGGCGTTTCCGCTGGGGACCGAGCTGTCCTGGACGTCCTTCTGCCGGGCAATCAGCGCTTCGTGGTCCGCGGCCGTGTAGAAAAAGCCGCCTCCCTCTTCATCGGCGAATTGTGCCAGCACGACGTCGGCCAGCCCCACGGCCGCGTCGATCCAGCGCTCGTTGAAGCTCGCCTCATAGAGCGTGACCAGGGCGTTGGCCAGGCAAACGTAATCATCGAGGTAGGCATCGAAACGGGCCCGGCCGCTGCGCCAGGCGTGCAGCAGCCGGCCGTCGTCGCGGCGGATGTGAGCCAGAATGAAATCGGCAGTCGCCTCGGCAGCCGCCAGGTAGCGCGGCTCGCCGAGCACGCCGGCGGCCTGGGCCATCGAGTCGATCATCAGGCCGTTCCAGCTCACCAGCACCTTGTCGTCGAGGCCA
>JBBDNX010000497.1:0-3187 GCA_040877345.1 Pirellulales bacterium | reverse complement strand
TTCGTGCCTGATATCGAGTTCGGCGCGGCCGGCCAGTACGTGCTGCGGGCCAAGGCCTACGGCCAGCAGGCGGGCGACGAGCCGGCCCGCATGGCCTTCCGCCTGGACGGCGGCGAGCTGGAGCTGGTCGACGTGCCGGCGCGGCGCCGCAACCCGGGCGTCTACGAGACGCGGGTCCAGGTCGACCAGCCGGGCCCGAAGCGGTTCGCCGTGGCCTTCGTCAACGACTACTATCGGCCCGACGACCCGAACCCCAGAAACCGCGACCGCAACCTTTTCGTCGAGCACCTCGAAGTCGAAGGCCCGCTGACCCAGGAAGCTGCGCAGGCGAGCGAGATCCAGCAGCGGATCATCTTTGTTTCGCCCCCGCCGGGCGACCGCCGGCCCGATGCCTGGAGCCAGTCCGCCCGCCAGGTGATCGAGCGGTTCGCGAGCCGCGCCTACCGCCGCCCGGTCGAAGCAGACGAGGCGGCACGACTGGCGCGCCTGGTGGAGATGACCCGCGCCGACGGCGAGAGCTTCGAGCGGGGCATCCAGCTCGCCATGCAGGCCGTGCTGGTTTCGCCCCATTTCCTGTTCCGCGTCGAGCTGAGCCCCCAGCCCGATAGCCAGGCCGCCCAGCAACCGGAAACGCCCGCCCAGCCCGATGCAGCGCCGCAGCCGATCACCGAGCACCAGTTGGCCACCCGGCTGTCGTATTTTCTTTGGAGCAGCATGCCGGACGACGAGCTGTTCGCCCACGCGGCCGCCGGCACGCTGCGGCAGAACATCGCCGAGCAAACGCGGCGGATGCTCAAGGACCCCAAATCGCGGGCCCTGGTCGATAATTTTGCTGGCCAATGGCTGCAAATACGCCGACTCAACACGATGACGCCCGACCTCGAGCGGTTCCCCGTTTTCGACGACGCGTTGCGCGAGGCGATGCTGCGTGAGACCGAGTTGTTCTTTGCCGCCATCAAGGACGAGGACCGCAGCGTGCTGGAATTCCTCAACGCGGACTTCACCTTCCTCAACGAGCGCTTGGCCCGGCACTACGGGATCGACGGCGTGGCAGGCGACGAGTTCCGCCGCGTCTCGCTGGCCGGCGGGGTCCGCGGCGGCGTGCTCACGCAGGCCAGCGTCCTCACCATCACCTCCAACCCCACGCGGACATCCCCCGTCAAGCGGGGCAAGTGGATCCTGGAGCAGATTTTGGGCACGCCTGCTCCGCCACCGCCGCCGGGCGTCGAGGAGCTCGAAGAAGGCGACCAGGCCGCCCTGTCCGGCACGCTGCGGCAGCGGATGGAGCAGCACCGCGAGAATGCGAGCTGCGCCTCGTGCCACAGCCGCATGGATCCGCTGGGGTTCGGCCTGGAAAACTTTGACGCCGTGGGCGCTTGGCGCGATCGCGAAGGCACCTTCGAGATCGACCCCTCGGCAGAGCTGGCCGATGGTTCCACGTTCAACGGCCCGGCCGAGCTCAAGGCCGTGCTGGCGGGCAAACCCGACCAATTCTCCCGGGCCCTCACCGAACACATGCTCACCTACGCCCTGGGCCGGGGTTTAGAGTATTATGACCGCTGCGCGGTCGATACGATCAGCGAGGCGGTGGCCAACGACGGCTACAAGTTCTCGGCCCTGGTCCTGGCGGTCGTCCAGAGCGATCCGTTTCAACTGCGGCGTGGAGGCGGGTGATCCAGCGGACACCCAGGCGGAATAGAGACTGCACTCAGAACACCAGACACGAGGAGCCCAACGATGAAGCCTTCCTGGAAGCTATCGCGGCGGACGGTGCTGAGAGGCATGGGAACCGCCGTTTCGCTGCCGCTCTTGGAGGCGATGCGGCCGCTGACGGCCTTGGCCAACGATCCGGCGGCCAACGATCCGGCGGCGGGCCAGAATCCGCCCAACCGCATGGCCTTCCTCTACGTGCCCAACGGCATGCACATGCCCGACTGGACGCCCCAGGCCGTCGGCCCCGATTTCGATCTGCCCCCCACCCTCGATCCGCTGGCCGCGCTGAAGCAGGACTTCATGCTGCTGAGCGGCCTGGCGCACGACAAGGCCCGTGCCAACGGCGACGGCCCCGGCGACCACGCCCGGGCGCTGGCCTGCTTTCTCACCGGCTGCCAGCCGCGCAAGACCCACGGGGCCGACATCCGCGTGGGGATCTCGGTCGACCAGGTGGCGGCCCAGAAGGTGGGGCACGTGACGAGCCTTCCTTCGCTGGAGCTGGGTTGCGAGCAGGGCCCACAGTCGGGCAACTGCGATTCGGGCTATAGCTGCGCCTACTCGGCCAACACTTCGTGGAAGACCGAGAGCACTCCGATGGCCAAGGAGATCAACCCCAAGCTGGTGTTCGATCGGCTGTTCGCCGACGTGGCCGCCCCGCCGTCGGACCAGGCCCGCGCCCGCCGGAACCGCTATCGCAAGAGCGTGCTCGACCTGGTGCTCGAAGACGCCGGCCGGCTGAAGAACCGGCTGGGCTCGACCGATCAGCGCAAGCTGGACGAATACCTTTCCAGCGTGCGCGAGCTGGAGCTGCGCATCGCCCGCGGCGGCACGAACGCCGACGGCGTGCCGGAGTTCGAACGGCCGGAGGGGATCCCGGAAGATTACGCCCAGCACATCCGTTTGATGTGCGACCTGATCGTGCTGGCCTTCCAGGGCGACCTGACCCGCATCACCACGTTCGTGCTGGCCAACGAGGGGAGCAACCGCAGTTACGCCTTCATCCAAGTGCCGGAGGGGCACCACGACCTTTCGCACCATGGCGGCGACGATGCCAAGCAGGCCAAGATCAGCAAGATCAACCGCTTCCACACGACGCAGTTGGCCTACCTGCTGCACCGCCTCAAGGACACTCCGGAGGGCGACGGCACGCTGTTGGATCACTCGATGATCGTCTACGGCAGCGCCATCGGCGACGGCAACCGCCACAACCACAACGATCTGCCGATCCTGCTGGCCGGCCACGGCGCCGGCACGCTCAAGCCGGGCCGCCACCTGCAGTACGAAAAGGACACGCCGCTGAACAACCTCTGGCTGTCGATGCTCGACCGCATCGGCGCCCCCACCGACAGCCTCGGCGACAGCACCGGCCGGCTGGACGACCTCGCGTAGGGAACTGGGTAAAGCGGTAGCGTGCCCCAGGAAGATCTTGAAATGCGGTCTTCGTCTCCCCCCTTCCCCCGCTCCCCCCTTCCCC
>JBBDNX010000496.1:0-3194 GCA_040877345.1 Pirellulales bacterium | reverse complement strand
GGGACCGTCGGCATGGTGACGCTGGAAGACATCCTCGAAGAGCTGGTGGGCGACATCCTCGATGAGTACGATCGCTCGCCCAGCCATATTTCGGAAGGCGGGGCCGGCTGGGTGATGGGAGGCGGCGTGAACATCGACCGGCTCGAGCAGGCCACGGGCGTACGGATCGACCGTGGCTCGCTGGCGAGCGACTGCCGCACGCTGAACGACTGGATTGTCCAGCATCTTCAGCGGCCGCCGCGGGGCGGCGACGTGGTCAAGGCATCGGGTCTGCGGGTGCTGGTCCGCAAGATCCGCCGCCAGCGGGTGCTCGAAGCGCAGGTCAGCCGCGACGAATCGCCCGGGCCGCCGGCGATCCGTCACGAACCGGCGACGGCAAGCGAAGCCGCCAGGTACATGTAAAACAGCCGGTCTTGCCCGGCTTTTTCGTAGAACGGGATTCGTTCCGTTTAGCACCGCCGGAGCCGTAAGGATATTGGCTTGAAACTGGAAGTCGAACAGAAGTTCGCCGTGCCCGACCTGGGCCAAGTCCAGACCCGGCTGTTGGAGCTGGGGGCCAAGGTCGGCGAGCCGCAACTCCAGGTCGACCAGTATTTCGCCCATCCCTCGCGAGACTTTGCCCAGACCGACGAGGCCCTGCGGATCCGCCGCATCGGCCAGAGCAACTTCGTCACGTACAAGGGACCCAAGATCGATGCCACGACCAAGACCCGCCGCGAGCTGGAATTGCCGCTGGCCGACGGCAGCCAGGCCGCCGACGAGTTTGGGCAATTGCTGGCGGCGCTCGGCTTCCGCTCGGTGGGCGTGGTATCGAAGCAGCGGCAGCCGATGGCCCTGGAGTGGCAGGGGCGCGAAGTCGCGGTGGCGCTGGACCAGGTGGAGGGGCTGGGCCCATTTGTCGAGCTGGAACTGGAGTCGGACGAATCGCAGTTGCCCGCCGCCCGGCAGGCTCTGGCGTCGTTGGCCGCCCAGCTTGGTTTAACCACCGGCGAGCGCCGTAGCTATTTGGAGTTGCTGCTGGCGTCGTAGAACGGAACTTCATTCCGTTTGCCGTTCGTAGAACGGGATTTATTCCGTTTGCAGGAGAAGCAACGGAATGAATTCCGTTTACTTGCGGGAGCGTGCGGCGGCGGCCTCGCTGGGCTCAACGCGTCCATCCCCGTCGGTGTCGAGCTTCTCGGAGAGCTTGCCGCCGCGGTTTGGCGCGGCGCCTGCCTGGCCCTTTTTTGCGTTTTTCATGGCGGCGTTGGCGGCCTGGATCTCGGGCCCATCGAGCCGGCCGTTGCGGTTGCGATCGAACTTGGCCAGGAGCTTGGCCTGGCTGGTTCCGCGGGCAGGCGGGCCGATCGAACCGGCGGCGTTAGCGGCCGCTGCCGGCGGGGGAATTGGCACCGCCTGAGCGGCGGCCTGTTTCGCATCCTGTTTGCGATTCTTGCGCTGCTTTGCCCGCTCGGCAGCCGCAGCCTTGCGCTCGTCCTGATCGAGGCGGCCATTGCCGTTGGCGTCGAACCTGGCGAGCAGGTCGGCTTTGGCTGCGGCTTTCTTCTGGGCGGCTGTTTCTTTGGGCTCCGCTGCTTTGAGCGTGGCGATGAGAGCCAGCAGCACTGCAAGCGACCACCATGCACGGATCGACAACCTGCTCATCAGCTCACCTTTGGGACGCGCCAACAGGATCCCATTTCCGCCCGCACCTTCCAAGCGTACTCAATGGCCCAGGCGATTTCCGCAAAAAAACGGGTTTTTGCCGGTTATTTTCCGGGAGAACGGGCTTTTGTTCCGTTCTACGACGGCTCCCAGCCGGGGCGGTACTCGCGAGTCCAGAGAGCGGCGGCCTCGTCGTCGCCTGTTATTGCGCGGGTGGCGGGATCGAAGTTCACGGTCCGGCCGGTGCGATAGGCGATGTTGCCTAAGTGGCACAGGGCCGTGCTCTTCACGCCCTCCTCGATGTCGGCATTGGGCCGCCGACCGCTGCGGATCGCATCGAGAAAGTCGTTCAGGTGGTCGGCGTCGCCGGCGGCCGCGGAGCCTTGCGCCGTCTGGCGTCCCTGCATGTCGAACACCTGGTACTCGCCGCGGGTGAGCACCATCGCACCCGCTTCTCCGTAGAAGGCGACTCCGAAGCTGTCGCCTTCGAAGCCGCGCTGGCTCCAGGTGCGGTGTTCCCAGTTGATCGCCTTGTCGCCGAAGTTGAACGTCGCGATCTGGGTGTCGGGGGTCTCCTGGTCGTCGTCGAAGTGGAATTTGCCGCCGCCGCAAACGACCTGCTTGGGATAATCGACCCCGAGTCCCCAGCGGCAAATGTCCAAAGCATGAATCCCGTTGTTGCCCAGCTCGCCCGTGCCCCAGTGCCAGAACCAATGCCAGTGGTAGTGCACCACGTTGTCGCGATACGGGCGGTCCGGCGCCGGCCCCTGCCACAAGGCATAGTCCAGATGCGCCGGCGGCGAAACCTGGCGGCCGCGCCCGATGCTGGGCCGCGTGCTGTTGATCCAGCCGCGGGCAAACAAGGCGCGGCCTATCTCGCCGCGGTGCAGGCGGCCGATCGCCTCGATGGTGCCCGGCGAGCTGCGCCGCTGCGTTCCCAATTGGACCACGCGCTGGTGCTTGCGGGCCGCCGCCAGCATCAGCTCGCCTTCCAGGCCATTGTGGCTGGCCGGCTTTTCGACGTACACGTGCTTGCCGGCGGCGCAGGCCAGGATCGTGGCCGGCGCGTGCCAATGGTCGGGTGCTGCGATGGCCAGCACGTCGACGGAGGGGTCGTCCAAGGCCCGGCGAAAGTCGGTCAGGGTGCGTGGCGCGGGCCGCTGGGCCGCTTCGACGGCCTGGACGCCTTTGCCGATCGCTTGTTCGTCGACGTCGCAGATATAGGCGATGGCCGAACCGCCGAGGGCGGCAAAGCCGCCGGCCAGGGCGGCCCCGCGCCCGTTGGTTCCCATCACGGCGACCACCAGCTTCTCGGCCGGCGACTCGAGCGACCGTGCCGGGCGTGCCTGACCCAGGACCGAAATTGCGGCCGCGGCGGCGGCCGTGTTTCCCAGAAACTCCCTGCGGTTCGTGCGGTTCATCGCGCAGCTCCTGAAACCGTGGCTGAGCCCCGTGCAGGTAATTGTAAGCGGGCAAACGGAATGAATTTTTTTATGCCTCCTCAGCAGAATCTGTGGGTGGTCTCTTAACGATTTCGGGCATGGAAGCCC
>JBBDNX010000495.1:0-3204 GCA_040877345.1 Pirellulales bacterium | reverse complement strand
GGGCGAATGCCGCCGGGTCGCGGTTGAACCGCCAGCGGCTGAACTCGAGCATCGCCAATTGCTTCCATGGCTCGTCGGCCCAGCGATCGGCGCTGGCTGCCGCCTTAATGTGCTCGGCGGTCCGAGTGGCTCGCCGCTCGGCTTCCGACGAGCCGGAATGAGGTCCGCCGCTCTTCATTTCCGCCTCTGCTCTGAGCAGGGCCACCCGGCACTCGATCACCGGCAGGTAAGCAGTGCCGAAGCAAGCCCCGACCAGGGCCAGCCCGGCTACGGCTCCGACGGCAGCCACCCGCCGTGGCGCATGGTAGGATGGCTGACCGGTGTCGCTCACGGCCAGTGCCAGCGCTAAGGGCAGCCACAGCGATCCGGCGACCCCCGCGAAGCCGATCCCTCCGGCGGTCAGCAGGTTGACCCCCATCGCGATGGCACCGGCCAGGGGAACAGCCGCCGGCATGCGGCCTCTCAAAACCCATGGCATCATCAGGCAAACGGCGCCGCCGGCCACGATCAGCCCCCACGCCAGCGCTTCGGCCGACAGGCCAATGCCGATTGTACGTCCCGCAAGGAACGCCAACAGAAAACCAGCCGCTCCACCGGAAATCACGAAGGCCACGGCCGACTGCTGCTCCGAGCTTGGCTCCGCCGGCGCCGGGGCGGCACTTCGATGGCGTGCGATTAAATGCCATCCAGCGGCGGCCAGCACACCGATCAAGGCCACTAGCGCCGGCGTGCCCGCGGTAGCCCAGACTTCCATGAACATGTTGTGCGGCTCCGCCACGACTTCACTGGCTTCGGGCAGCTTGTACCGCGCGTAGAAGTCCTGAAAACTGCCTGGGCCGCAGCCGAACAATGGTTGCTCGGAAATCATGGCCATCGAAGCCCGCCAGTATTGAAGTCGATAACCGAGCGATTTGGCGGCCTCGCTGAGGACCTCGAGGTCCAAAACCCCCAAAGCAAATCCGGCAGCCAGCAAGAACAGCGCCGCTGCTGCGGCGACCAGGGCGCCTCGCCAACCGATACGTTGCCGTCCCGACCGCACGCAAAGTGCCACCAGCACGGCGCCCGACGCGGCCGCCAGGTATCCGCCGCGGCTCTTGGTCAGCAGCAGGCACACGGCGATCGGCGCCGCCGTCAGGCCGGCGGCCAGCCAGGTCCAACGCTTCGATGCATCGGCGGCTGATTTCGCCCGCGACTCGTCGTGGCGATTCAATCCGTTCAGCCGTGTGGTACACCCGATCCCGGCGGCCACCACCAGCCAGGCTGCCAGCACACCGGCCAACGAGTTGGCCAGCGCAAACGTGGCCATTGGTTCGGTGCTCGCAACCCGCTGCTTGAATCGCTCGACACTCGCCTTATCGTCGACCGCGATTCCGGCCTGCGCCATTGCACGCTCCGGGTTCTTCTGGTACTCGGCGCGCATCGCCGGCAACGAGTCAAAATACTGGTGCAGGCCAAAGGCGGCCAAGGCGACGGACAAGGCGACCATCACCGCCGCCAGCGCCCGCTGTTCGCGGCGGCTTTCGAGCAGTTGCCTCACCAGAAAAAACCCCAGCCCCAGCGCCAGCCATTCCCACAGCATGTTCAGTGCGGGCCGCGGTGCGTTGATGCTGGTAGCCGCGCTGAGCGAGTGCCAGAAGAGCAATGCGGCCCAGGCCGCATCGACCCAGCCCAGTCGCATCGCCAGTCGTCCCTTCAGCACGCCCCACAGCAGCCACCCCATCAGCAGCAGGAGTGACAGCATCACCAACGGGATGCCGTCGCCATGGGCGGCGGCCCCTTCGGTGGGCGACAGCGGGCGGGCCACGAACAGGGCCGTCAAACCCGCCAAGAGCCATCCGCGCACGCGGCTGGCGGCACCGGGCTGTCCGGTGGTATCCGACCGAGGTGCCGCCCGCTGGGGCCGCTGGCTGGGACGTCGCCGCGCCATGCGTTGTTTCCGGTTCATTGGCGGCGGTTGCGGCGGCCGGTTGTCTCCAGCACGCCGATCAATGTCAATACGCAGCCGACCTGGATCAGGATGATCCAGGCCCCCGTCCGGTTCACCTGGCTTAGCAGCAGGGCCCCCAGCCCGCAGGTGGCGGTCGTCAGGTAGATGGTCAGCACGGCCTGGCTCTTGGACATGCCCAGCTCGACCAGCCGGTGAGAGAAATGGCTTTTGTCACCCTCGAACGGGCTGCGTCCCTGCCGCAGCCGGATCCAGACCACCGTGGCCGTGTCGTACAGCGGCACGGCCAGCACGCACAAGGGAGCCAGGATCGCGTGTCTTGGCATCTCGCCCCCCGTGAACGTGGACATCGCCGTGCCGGTGGCCAAGCAGAAACCGATGAAGTAGCTGCCGGCGTCGCCCATGAACAACCGGGCCGGCGGCCTGTTGTGCCACAGGAACCCCACCAGCGATCCCACGACGACCAGCAGGAAGCCGCTCACGAACAGTTGCGGCCGCGCGGTCACCGGGTCGCCCGACATCAAGAGCACCGCGGCCAGCATCGTCGCGGCAATGGCCGCCACGCCGCCCGACAGCCCGTCCATGTTGTCGAGCATGTTGAACGAGTTCACCAGCCCGACGATCCAGCAGATGCTAACCGCGGTTGTCAGCCACGGGACGTCGATGAACAGCGTCAGCCGCCAGCCGTGCCAGTACCAGACCGTCACGCCGGCCACCACCACCTGCACGGCCAGGCGCAGCCGCCAATCGAGGCCGCGTCGATCGTCCACCAACCCCAGCCCGACCAGGACGGTTCCGGCGGCCAAGAGAAACCAGACCTTAGGGGCTTGCTGCAGCAATCCCGGCAGGTGTTCGGCGGCAATTGGGGGCAGCGGCCATCGCCCGGCGAGCGATGGCCGGTCTGTTTCCCGGTCCACCAGCGTGACCAGCGCCAGGTGTCCGGCGGCCAGCGGCAGCACGATGCCGGCCCAGATCGCCAGGCCGCCTCCCAGTGCGACCGGCGCTGTGTGTACCTTACGGAGTCCGGGCCGATCGACGAGTCCGAGGCGCGGTGCCAGCCGGCGGACCAGGTGGGCGACGGCCCAGGACACCAGCAGGCTGGGCAACATGGCGCCGAGGAGAAGCCAGATCACGGAGGGCCACCCTCCCTTAACTCTCCTTCGCTCAGTGCGGTTGCCTGCGATGCGGGCCGGCCGCCCGGCGGTTTGAGCAGGTAGTCACGGGCGCGGCTGAAGAAGTGCTGGAACCTTACATTAAAA
>JBBDNX010000494.1:0-3204 GCA_040877345.1 Pirellulales bacterium | reverse complement strand
CAACCACTCCCAAGCAGGCGCCGCCCAGAATCATGCCGATGCCAAGGGGGCGGTTCAAGTTTTTGTGCGCAAAATCGGCTGCCTGATGCGCGGCCACGGTCGCCGGCATCCACTCCATCAGATAGGCCACGGGGTTCAGGACAAAAACGGCCAGCACGCCGCCGGCAAGCACCAGCAAGCCGGGCCGGCCGGTCAGGTATCCGGCACCGAACGAAAGGGGCGTTATGGCAAAGACCAGCAGCAGGTAATCGGGCAGGCCGAGCAGACGGCCGAGATAGATTTCTTCATCGGTCAGCACAACGTTGGACGCAGCGTCTCCCTCGGCACCATCGTCGGCCGGCGCCCCCAGCAGCGCCGGCAGATCGCCATAACCCCAGAGGGGTTGGCCGCCGGGGCCGCTGAGTTGCGGCAGTTGTACGGGTAGATAGATGACCATGGCGATCAGCACGCCGGCCAGGAGGACCAGCGATTTGCGGGGTCCGGCGCCGGGCGACTTGAGGATGGCTGCCACGGCAACGGCGCTGGGAAAGCGGAGCCGCTCGATATCGATCATCTGCTTTCGCAACGGGATGATGAATGCGGCTCCGAGGATGCCACCCACGACGCAGGCCAGCGAAATCAGCCAGAATCGGGTTCGGCTCAGGTCCACGTCGAGAAGGTACAGGACCGGAATGGTGAAGATCACGCCCGAGCAGGGCACGTTGACCGTCGAGGCGATGCTCTGGCAAATATTGATCTCGAGGATCGAGCCTTTGCGCATCACTCCCCGCAGCACGCCGAAGCCGAGCACGGCTGCAATGGCGCTGCCGCTGATGGTGAAGCCGATCTTGAGCCCGGCGTAGGTGATGGCGACGTTCATCACCACGCCCAGCAGAATGCCAAAGATGATCGAGCTGACTGTAGCCTCGCGGTACTTCGACTGGAAGACGTCCGCGAAAAAACCGGTGGCCGGCTGGCCGGGCTGATCATCTTGCATGCGGCGAGAAACTCCGTTCACGATGCGTCGAGCCGGCCACGTAGAACGGAATTCATTCCGTTTCCCCGTCCAGGCTCGGCCAGGCCTGATTCTAGCCCGATCGGCTCCCGGGCCCAAGAACAAAAGACAACGGTCAGAGGTCGAAGAGTCAGAGGTCCCCGTGCCACTGCTTCGAGGTCCCGACCTGTCGGGACCGAGAAGCAGTGCTGCGCTGCGCGAGCAGTGATGTGAGGGAGAGGGCGAACGGCACATGGAGTGTGCCTGCTACTTTGACGGGCGGCTCCGGCGGACCCCATCAATGGGTTCGGCCCGCGGTGGACTTGCGGCACAGTTCCGAAGGCACAAGGCGCCGCGGTTGGCTATAGTGGCGGTGTGCTCGTGCTTGCATTCTGGGGAGAGCAATTTCGTGCAGCCCGGAAGTACAGACAGCGTGTGGCTGGTGGGACTCGATTTCGGCTCCACGACCACCAGCGCGCTGATGGCGCGGGGACGGGTGCTGCGCAATTGTGTCACCGGGCGGATGGAACTGGGAGAGGTGGCCACCTACTACCGCTCGCCCGTGGTGTTCACGCCGCTGGATGGCGAGCGGCTCGACGAAGAACGGCTGGGCCGGTATCTCGACGAATGGATGGCCGCAGCCGCGATCGAGCGCGAGCGGATCGCCTCCGGCGGGGCCGTGGTCACCGGCCTGGCGGCTCAGAGGGCCAATGCGGGGCGCATCGCCCACCTGGTCCGATCGCGCTATGGCGATGCGCTGATCGCCACCGCGGACGACCCACGCCTGGAATCGTGGCTGGCGTTCATGGGCAACTGCCTGGCCCTGTCGCGTGCCGAGCCGGACCTGCCGCTTGTGAACCTCGACATCGGGGGCGGCACGACCAACCTGGCCTGGGGCCGCGACGGCCAGGTGAGCCGGGTCGGCTGCTATTACGTCGGCGCACGGCATGTCATGTTCGAACCGGGCGGCTACCGCTTGAGCGGCCTGTCGCGATATGGCAGCGAACTGGTGAACCACCTTGGCATCCGCAAGGGACCGGGCGACGTCCTGGACGATCATGAGATCGAATTGGTGGTCGATTTCTACGTGACGATGTTGGAGGACGTGGTCGCCGGCAGACCGCTTACAAACGAGTGCGCGCGGCTGCACGTGCAGGTCCCGTTCGAGCCGATGAATTTGGAAGCGGGCGCGGCCACGGATGCGATCATCACGCTCAGTGGCGGCGTGGGCGAGCTGGCCTACCGGCACGCCTTGGGCCAGCCGCTGCCGGGAACGACCGCGTATGGAGACCTGGGCATCGATCTGGCCCGCCGCATCACGCAGTCGCCAATTCTCTCCCGCTCGCTTGCGACGCACGTGCCGGCCAACCAGGGGCGGGCCACGCTGGTCGGCCTGACCATCCACAACGTAGAGGTGTCCGGCTCGACGCTGTTTCTGCCCGATGCCGGTCTGCTGCCTCTGTCGGACCTGCCCATTCTCGGCAGGCTGAAGTGGGACGCGTCGGAGGCGGAGATCCGCGCGCTCGTCGAATTGGCCAAGGCCGCCGGCCAGGGGGCCTGCCTGCAAGTCGATTGTGGGCCGGCCGAGTCAGGACCGATCAAGCAGCTTGGCTCTCGGCTGGCCCAGGCGTTGACGGAGTGCCGGTTTCCGCCTGAGCAGCCTTTCGTGCTGTTGGCGACCAGCAACGTGGGCAAGACATTGGGGCAATACGCCAGCGGCTGGGGCAAACTGAACGTCCGATTAATCGTGATCGACGAAGTAAACGTGCGCGAGGCGCGCTTCGCGAACTTGGGCAGGCCGTGCCAGGGAGCCGTGCCTGTCGCGTTCTATGGGATGCACTGAGCCAAGCGCCAGCAAGCGGGGTAACCAGCCGCCCGCTTGTCAGCCGCCGACCAATCGTCCATAAAAGCCTGATGCACCGGCCCACTGTTGGCGTGATTGCTATTGTGTTATTGGCCACCTGGGCTGCCATCCATGGACTCGGCCGCGCGTCAGGCGACTGGCACACCTTGGCCACCGCCTGCTGGCGCGTCGGGCTGGTGATGGCCGTTCTGTGGCTGGCCCTGCCTCAGACGCGGCGCCTGCAGCCTTGGCTGGTGGGAACTCTGCTGGCCGGCGCGATCCTGGTTGCGATCCGGCCCAAGCTGATCCCGCTGGCCCTGGGGGTGTTGATATTGTTTGCCGTGCTGCGGCCGCGGCAGCGATGGGGAAGGGGAATTGGGAAGGGGGG
>JBBDNX010000493.1:0-3211 GCA_040877345.1 Pirellulales bacterium | reverse complement strand
CGTGGAGCATGGATGGCTCGTTTCAAGGGTTGGCAGGTTGGTCCGGCCGCCCGGTGGGCGGCGTGGACAAAAGAGGCGTTTGCAGATTCGCGGCCGACGAAGTGGGCGGAGGCTGAGCCGCCTGGTCCGAGTCGATCTGGAAGCCGGCCTGGGGGCTGAAGGCAATCAGCTCATCGCTGGTTGTCACCAAAAGGGAGCCGCGGTTTACCAACAGGTTTCCGCCCACCGCGCCACGCGTGGCCAGCTCGATCGCGGGGAGTGGCTGGGCCGTCTCCTGGTCAAAGACATAAACGGTGTCGCGCGTCGGCCAGTACACGCTGCCGCCCGCCAGCGTGCCGCGGCCGAATCCCCTGGGCGTGGCTCCATCGGGCCAGTGGGCGGCGATCTTGCCTCCCGAGAGGCGAATCCACCAGAGCTTGTCGCCGCTGGCCAGCAGATGGTTGGCGCTGACCCCTAACAAATGGACCGCGTCTTTAGGCAGGTCCGTCCGCCAAACGGGCAGGCCGGTGGGGGCGTCGAAGGCAAGGATGTACACGCTGTCGGAGGGGGCGACGAAGAGCATGCCCCGATCGTAAACGCAGGGCGTCAGGTCGCGATAGAAGTGCGTGGCGCGATCGTTCAAGTTGCCTGACTGGGCGCGCTGGTAAAGGGTGATCCACTTGATTCGGCCATCGCGGGCCTGCAAGGCGGCCACGGCGCCCAGGTTGGTATTGCAGTAGAGCACGCCGTGATCGAGGGTGAGCAGGTTGTGCGTGATCTCGTCGGACTGCCCCTGGGCCGGCGTTTCGGCGCCACAAATCATGCGGCGCCAGCGGAGGCGGCCGGTGTCGATATTGAAGCAGGCCACGTGCAGTTGCGGCTGCACGTCGCTTTTGCGCATGGCGAGGTAGACGCCGACGCCGTCGCTGACCGGCGAGCCTTCGAACGACCAGGTCTCATCGAGTGGAGGGACCAGTCGATCGGTCCGCCAGAGGAGCTTGCCCTGAGCGGACAGGTCGAGGCAGGCCACGTAGCCGGGTCCGGGCGTGGAACGGCCCATGCGATCGGGACTGTTGGTGACGGGGTTTCCCATGCGGGCAAACAACCGGTTGTTGAAGGCGGTCATCGTGAAGCGGGCGGCGCCGATCGGCTGGCGGACGCCGCGCCGAGGCTCGAGCTTGACGTCCTCGTCCCGGAAAATGATCGGATCGTCACCCCAGGCGGGTTGACCCGTGCGGGCGTCGAAGGCCAGGATCTGCCGAACATTGTTCACCAGCACGAGGTCGCCCACCAAAAGCGGATGATAGCTGAGCAGTTGGTCCTTGTCCTCGCCGACGCGGCGCGGCAAAAAGTCGACGTCGGCCGACGGCGTCTTGGCCAGCGGCTGGCGCCACAGCGGCGCGCCGACCTCGACCTCGACTTCAGGCGAACGGCTGCGGGCCGGCGAACCGGCAAACGTCGGCCAATCGTCCGAAACGGTGCGCCGGGGCCAGCTTTCGCTTGCCGCCAGCAGGCCGGTTAGTGCTTCGGCATAGTTGACCTTGCGCCCGCCCAGCCGCCCCTCGACGTGCCCCCATTGCCTGGCGAACTCGGCCAGCGCTTCGCGGGCCAGCTCGGTATCCTGCTCCATGATCATGACCAGCAGCAAACGGGCCTGGACGCCGGCCAGCTCCAGGTCCGAATCGGGATAGACCAGCCAGGTGGGCGTGCCGGCAGTCTGGGCCGCGGGCGGCGCCGCCTCGGCCCAGTGCGAGAGCGGGAGGATCTTTTGCCAATAGCCGCGGGCATTGCCGTGGTCGCCCTGCTCCAAGGCCAGCTCGCCGAGGGCGTAGAGGGCTTCGTCTCCCCAACTGCTGCAAAACAGGTGGTCGACCACTGCCAGGAGCGGTTCGGCATCCCGCTGGGCGACGCCTTGCTCGTACCACTTGCGGGCCTGGGGATCGACCCGGTCGCGGTAGAGTTGTAACGCCTGGGGCGGCAGGCCGGCGATCTGCAGGTGGCAGTAGTCGCGGACGCTGATGTACTGCCAGGGGGGCAGCTCGATGACCTTTTCGCCGTGGTTTTCGCTGACCAGCCGCAGGGTTTCGACCGCTTCATCCCACTGCTCATTTGCCACAAAGGCTTTGACGCGTTCGAGATGCGTTCGTGCAGCGGCGTCGGCCTCGTCGAGCTGGATACGGCCGGAGAGCTCGAAGCGGGTGGGGGGGCTGAAAGGACCCTGGGCCTGGGAGCGGCCGAGCCAGGGATTCGAGAGGGCCAAGACCGCCAGCGCAAGCCACAAAGCTCGGCGGACAAAGCCCATGCGTACTCCCCTTCAGCCGTAAGTGCGCGAACTCCTTTAGTATACGACCCCCCGGGATTCGGGGGAAGGCGGATGCCGAAGGCAGAAGGACGAAGGCAGAAGGCAGAATCAGAACGCCCGGCGGACTCGCCCTGCTTCTCCATCCTCATCCTTCTGCGTTTTCCCCCCGTCCTACTCTTCCTTCTGCCTTCTTCCTTCTGCCTTTCCACCGTAGCCTTCGACGATGCGGCCGATGCCGAACAGGCAAATGGCCGAAACCAGCATGATCAGCATCTGGCCCAGGGAGATTCGCTCGGCCAACTGGAAGATCATGGCCAGCGGGGGCAAGATGAGCCCCAGCACTTCGAGCGAACGTCCGAGAGTTCGCATCAGGCCGGCCTACGGTGGGTCAGACGCCGAGGGGTTCGAGGTCCCGTTGGCGGTCGGGGACGGCCGGTTTGCCGGCCGGTGCATGGGATGGCGGGACGGCAGCTTCGCGGCGGGCACGGCGGACCAGCAGGTACATGTAGGTCGCAAGCGATCCGAGCAGGATGAAGGGCATCGACATCATGAACAAGATGCTCCAGAAGAAGCCGGCCACCAGGTCGCCGCGCCCCGGATCGTGGCTGGCCAAGGCCGCCTTGCAGGTGGGGCAGGCCTCGGCCACCGACGCCGTGAGCACAACGATGCACACGGCCAGCGCCAGAGCGAACAAGCGCCGCGGGAACTTGGCGTGGAGGTTCATGAAACAGAGGTTCATGAAACGATGGACCTTAACCAAACAAACTCACGGCTTGACGAACGAGACCCACGCTTGCGTCCATTATAGGATCCGGCGTGGCGGGTGGATAGAGATGGTACAGGGCCAGGTAGATCAGCACGCCGGTGACGGAAACGTAGAGCCAGATCGGAAACGTCCAGCGGGCCAGGCGAAGATGCCGCCGGCGATAG
>JBBDNX010000492.1:0-3215 GCA_040877345.1 Pirellulales bacterium | reverse complement strand
AGAGAGAACAACCGGTCCTCCTTCCTCCTTCCTCCTTCCTCCTTCTGCCTTCCCCCGCCCTTGACCTTCTCCGCTCGCTCCACCACACTGATCGTCAGAGTCACCCATTAAGGAGCGCCAATGTGAACGGCTCGGCGGCCTTTCAGCATCCGCGCGTCTCCCGCCGCACGGCCATCCAGGCCGGCGCGCTGGGCCTGTTGGGGTTGGGCACCAACCACCTGGCCGAGCTGAGGGCCGCGGCCGCCGCCGGCACGCCCCACGGCAGGGCCAGGTCCTGCATCTATATCTTCCTGTCGGGCGGCCTTGCCCAGCACGAGAGCTTCGATCTGAAGCCCGATGCACCCGCCGAGGTCCGCGGCGAGTTCCAGCCGATATCCAGCGGCACGCCGGGGATCCAGATCTGCGAGCACCTGCCCCAGCTCGCCCGGCGCAGCCGGCACTGGGCGCTGGTCCGCTCGCTCACGCACCCGACGAACGACCACACCCTCGGCCATTACTACATGTTGACCGGCAGAAGCGTCGCTCCCCCCGGCTTTCGCGGCGACCGCGAGACCCGGCCCACCGACTGGCCGGCGATCGCGTCGATTGTGGGCAATGCCGTGCCAGCCCGGAACAACAACCTGCCTCCGGCCATCGTGCTGCCCGAGCGGCTCGTGCACTGGTCCGGAGGCGTGATTCCCGGCGCATACGCGGGCCTGATGGGCCGCAAGCACGATCCGTTCTTCATCGAGGCCTCGCCCTACGGCAATCCGTTCTGGCGAGGGGCCTATCCTGAGTACACCTTTGCCAACGAGTCGAAGAAGCCCCCCTCGGAGCCGGACCAGCGCGTGTTTCAGGCCCCCAGCATCGCCTTGCCCACGGGGGTCGACTTCGACCGGTTCGGCGATCGATTCAGTCTGTTGCGCGACCTGGACCGGCAGCGGCAGGCATTGGAGCAATCGGCATCGGTCCAGAGCTACGACGCCCAGCGCCAGTCGGTGATTTCGCTGCTGGCCGACTCGAAGCTCCGCCGCGCATTCGATGTGACCAGCGCCGACGGCCCGGTTCAGGACCGTTATGGCCGCAACAGCTTCGGCTGGTCGCTCTTGATGGCGTTTCGCCTGGTCGAAGCCGGGGTCAACCTGGTGCAGGTCAACCTGGGAAACAACGAGACCTGGGACACGCACGGTGAGATCTTCCACCGGCTGAGAGACAAGCTCTTGCCGCCGACGGACCGGGCCCTGTCGGCGTTGCTCGACGACTTGGACTCCAGCGGCCTCTTGGAGAGCACACTGATTGTGATGGGCAGCGAATTCGGCCGCACGCCCAAGCTCTCCACCTTGGCCGAGTCGTACCACGCCGCCGGCCGCGACCATTGGGGCGCCGTGCAGAGCGTTTTCCTGGCCGGCGGAGGCATTCGAGGCGGCACGCTGGTCGGCTCATCCGACCCGTTGGGCGCCTACCCGGCCAGCGATCCCCAGCAGCCGGAAAACCTCGCCGCCACGATCTACCAAGCGCTGGGGATTCCCTCGACGGCCCATTGGCACGACGAGCTCGACCGTCCCTATCCCATCTACCACGCCTCGCCGATCCCCGGCCTCGTCTGACCAAAAGCCCAAGCGTCGGGTGCCGGGCGGCAAAGCGTCAGCGTGCCCCAGTCCTCGTCCGTTCCTATTCTGCCTGAGCTGCAAGTCCGCCTCCGGCGGACCTTCATCCTTCTGCCTTCCCTCAGTTCCTACTTGTGAGCCTGTCTTTGTCGCGTCCGCTTCTCGCATGTTACAACCCAAACGCTTCCTCTCCTTCCCCGCTGACGCGCGGATCGCCGCTGCGCTCCAACTCGTCGATCAGACGCCGGCGCAGCTCTTCCTTCACCTCGGCAAGCCGCTCCTCGGCCGCCACGTTGCGGACCTGGTGCGGATCGCTCTTCAGCTCATACAGCTCCTCACCCGGCCGCTTTCCGTACGCCAGCTCGAAGTGCCGCTTCCACTGCGGGTTGTCGCGCTGGGCGACCAGCCAGGCCTTCGTCGGACCGGCGTCTTCGTCCATCAAGGTCACGAACGTGTCCTCGGTCAGTTCCGCCGCGCCGGGCGGCGACGGGCCGTCGAGCCCCAGCGGATCGCCCAGCGGCCAGCGGTCCGGCTCGAAATTGATGATGTACAGATGCTCGGCCGTGCGGATGGCCCGTTGCGGATAGGGGCGATTGCCCTCCCGCGCGGCTGCCACGTGCCGTTCCCGCCCCGTCAGCACGTAGCTTCGGCTCGCGTCGACCAACCCCGACTTTTCCGACCGCAGCACCGGCATCAGGCTGCGGCCCGTCATCGCCTCTGGGATCGCCACGCCTCCCGCCTCCAAAAACGTCGGAGCCAGGTCCATCAGGTTCACGAAGTCGTCGACCACGCGGCCGCCGCGCACTTGCGGGCCGCGAACGGCCAGCGACACGGAGGTCCCGCAGTCGTACAGGTTGCACTTGCCGTGTGGAAACCCCGGAGCTCCATGGTCGCCGCTGACCACGACCAGCGTCCGCTCCAGCTCGCCGAGCTGGGCCAGCCGCGCCAGCAACACTCCCAATGCCGCGTCGAAGGCCTGGATCTCGCCCAGGTAGTCGGCCAGGTCCTCGCGCACTTCGGCCACGTCCGGCAAAAACGGCGGCAGCTTCCCCTGGAGCCGGTCGGGGTCGATCCCCCACAAGGCCTTTCCCGACCCGCGAATCCACTTGCGATGTACGTTCGTCGGCCCGAACCAGAAGCAGAATGGCTCCCCTGCCCTTCTGGCGGCCAGAAAGGCGTCGAAGTTCGCCAGCACGTCGCCGTACAGCTCCTGCTTGGCCGCCTCGATGTCTTTTCCCTCCGCGGCCATGCGGGTCACGTGGTGCGAGAACTGGTTGAAGCGGCCGCCCGCTTTCTGGTAAGCGAACTGCTGCTCGCCGAAGGGGGCGTCGGCGGGCGAGCCGGGACTCCACACCTTGTACATCTTTCCGATGAGGTAGCCGTTCTCCCGCAGCAGCAGCGGGAACGACGGGATCCGCGGGTCCCAGACGGCCTCCTGCAGGATCGCTCCTCGGCCGGTCCGCCAGAAGTGCTGCCCGGACAACAGCGCGCTGCGCGACGGCGTACACGACGGCGCATTGACGAACGCGTTGCGGAACAGCACTCCTTACCGCGCGACGCGGTCGAAGTGCGGCGTCTGGATCACGTCGTTGATCCCGCCTTCGCCGTCGACGTCCGCGTACGCGCTGG
>JBBDNX010000491.1:0-3218 GCA_040877345.1 Pirellulales bacterium | reverse complement strand
TAAGAGATCACCCACAGATTCTGCTGAGGAGGCCTTTTTGTGCGCGCTGGTGCTTGACCCTCGTTGCGCCGTGCGGACAATCCGTACCAGCGGAATTCATTCCGTTTACAAGTTAGCAAGCCTCCGCCATCCGCCCCGGTCCGCCATCCGCCACGCAGGCCCCACATGGCTCAACTGGACGCGATCGATTACCTTGCCAAGGCCGCCGGCATGCCGGTGCCCGCGGTCGCGGTCGCCTTTGGTGACGAGGCGTTTCTGAAGAGCCTGGTGCTGGCCGAATTCCGCGGCATTGTGCTGGCCGGCGCGGATGCCGAGTTCTCGCTCAGCCGCTACGACGGCGACACGGCCGAGCCGCGCGAGGTTTTCGACGACCTGGCCACCGTGCCGCTGTTCGGCGGCGGGCGCCGGCTGGCCATCGTCCGCGACGCCGGCGGCTTTGTCAGCAGCCACCGCGCGCTGTTGGAAGACTATGTGGCCAACCCCAAGCCAACCGGCACGCTGGTCCTGGAGGTGGATGCCTGGCCGGCCAACACGCGGCTGGCCAAGGCAGTCGCCGCCTCGGGCCTGGCCGTCGATTGCAGGCTGCCTCCCGCCGGCAAGTTGCTCAAGTGGCTCGTCCCCTGGACGCTGGCGCGTCATGGCGTCCGCATCGAACGGCCCGCGGCCGAGTTGCTGTTGGACCTGGTCGGCCCCGAACTAGGCCTGATCGACCAGGAGCTGGCCAAGCTGTCGGGCGCCGCCGGTGGCCCGGTGACCCCCCAACTGGTGCGCCGGCTGGTGGGCGGATTGCGTGCCAAGACCACTTGGGACATGCTCGATCGGGCCGCCGAGGGGAAGGCGGCCGAGGCGATCCACGAGCTCGACCGCCTCTTGCTGGCCGGCGAAAACCCGATTGCCATCCTGGCCCAGATCGGCTCGACGCTCCGCCGTTTCGCGGCCGCGACCCGCGTGATCGAGCAGCACGAGGCCCAGGGCCGCCGGATCACGCTCTCGCAGGCGCTGCAGGCGGCGGGCATGAAGCCGATCCCCTTCATCATCAACAAGGCGCAGTTGCAACTGAAGCAAATCGGCCGGCAGCGGGCCGCGCGGCTCTACGCGTGGCTGCTCGAAGCCGATCTGGCTCTGAAGGGGCACAGCTCGTCGCCGGCGCGGGCCCGCATCGTGCTGGAGCAACTCATCGCCCGCCTCGCCACCCCCCAGCCGGCGGCCCGCCCTCATTGAAGCGGCACGACCGCATTGAAGAACGCCCCAGCCGTCGCCGCCGTTATCCATTATTGAGGAGTTGCCGGCTGCGAGCCGCTGAGCTGCACCAGATCGCGCGGGATGAGGCTGTTGAGGCTGCCTGAGCGAAACCCTTCCAGGTCGAGCGTCACGTACTTGAAGCCCAAGCGGCGCAGCTCGCTCACCAGGCGGTCCCGCACCTCGGGCGAGGCCAGCCGGGCGATCTCGGCCAGCGGCACTTCGATTCGCGCCAGGCCGCCCTTGTGGTAGCGAACCCGCAACTCCACCAGGCCCTGGCGGCGGAGGAATTGCTCCGCCCGGTCGATCATCGCCAGCCGCTCGGGCGACACCTGCTCGCCGTACGCGATGCGGCTGCTCAGGCAGGGGCTGGCCGGCTTGTCCCAGACGGGAAGCTCCCAGGCGGCGGCCAACTGGCGGACCTCCGCCTTGCTCAGCCCGCATTCCAAGAGCGGACTCTTCACCCCATGCTCGGCCGCGGCCGTCATCCCCGGCCGATAGTCTCCCGAATCGTCCAGGTTCGCCCCGTTGGCGATCACGGCGGGCCCGGTCGCCCCCAGCGCTGTTTCGATTTGGCCGTACAGCTCGGTCTTGCAGTGGTAGCAGCGGTCGGGCTCATTACGCAGGTACGCCTGGTTCCGGAACTCCCCGGTGGCCAGGACGACGTGGCGGATGCCGATCAACTTGGCCAAACGCCGGGCCTCGTCCAACTGGCCTTCCGCGAGACTGGCGCTTGCGCCCGTGACCGCCACGGCCCGCTGGCCCAGTGCCAATTGTGCGGCCTTGGCCAGCACGGTGCTGTCTACGCCGCCGGAGAAGGCCACGGCGCAACTGCCGTAGCCGCTTAACAGCGCCAGCAGTCGATCACGCTTCGCGGCAAGCTCGGTAGACATCGTAAGGCACCGCGACAAGAGCGGGCAGTACGGCACGGCGAACCGGGCATACCGGCCAGCCGGCCGCGAGCCCGGGGTAGGGACCGCCGCTATTAAAAAAATCCTCCACCGCAATGCCGTGGCGACGCGGTTTTCGAGAGCCCGCATGTCACATGGGGGTGTCCTGGAACCCGGGTTGTGTGATCCGTCCGCCTGTGTCCGGAACCGTTGGGCTCCGGTGCGTCGGCTGTACACGCGGCCGGGTTCGTAGTCAGGCACCCAGCGGACTTTTTTATCGGCTCCCCAAAATATGACGTCTCAGCACGAACATGGCAGAGGACTTTTGCGCCGTGAGATCCGGCGGGCAGCGTGCCCGGCGGGCCTCACGGCACCTGCTTATCGTACCAGCGCAGGCCGAACCGGGCAACCTTGGGCCGGACGCGCCGACCAGTCTGGCTCAAAACCGGTCTGGCTCAAAAACCGGTCTGGGCTCTTAGGCTTCGCTCTCGCCCGATAACGGGTTCTCAGCCAGCCGGCGGATCTCGTCGCGCAGGGTGGCGGCCTCTTCGAACCGCTCCTCGCTGATAGCTTCGGCCAGCCGCAGGCGGAGCCGCTCGATGTTGTCCATCACGCCGGCTTCCGTCTCGTCCGAGGCTGCCTCAGGCTCGGCCGCGATGCGGGGAAGATGCCGGGCGGCGATCTGATCACGCCACCGCTCGAGCGGCGCCAGCTCCGGGCATTGGTCGGCACGTTCGGACTGGTTGTATTCCTCCAGGAAACGCCGAATGCCGCGGATTCCCGCGTCGATCGCGCCCAGGGCGGCCTCGTACTGGCCCAGCTCGACAAGCGGCGTAGCGACGGCGCGGGTGTGCATCATGGTCACGTAGGGCCGCCACTGGTCGAATCGCCGCCGCTGGCGCTCGTCGTCGGCATAATCGCGGACGAACTGGAACAGGCGCAAGTTGCGGGTGGTGTCGCGGGCGCAGAGCTCGTAGCGCTTCAGGTGCCAGAAGCTGAGGTAGCGGTGATAGTACAGGATTCCTTCGCGGAGCAGGCGCTCGCAGGCTTCGCCATCCAGCACGAACGGCGGGCCGTCGGGGTTGCGGG
>JBBDNX010000490.1:0-3218 GCA_040877345.1 Pirellulales bacterium | reverse complement strand
GACCTGGCGCGCTGGCTGGTCGACGAGGCCAATCCCCTCACGGCGCGAGTGACCGTCAACCGGATCTGGCAGCAGTACTTTGGCCAGGGGCTGGTGACCACCGATAACGATTTCGGCACACAGGGCAGCCCGCCCACCCACCCCGAGCTGCTCGATTGGCTGGCCGGCCAACTGATCGAGCGGGGCTGGAGCATCAAGGCGATCCACCGCCTGATCGTGACATCAGCGACGTACCGGCAGTCGTCGGCGTTCCGCGAGGACCTGGCCCAGCGCGATCCGTACAACAAGCTGCTGGGGCGGCAGCCGCGGCTGCGGTTGGAGGCCGAGGTGATTCGCGACGTGGCCCTGGGCGCCAGCGGGCTGTTGACTCGCGAGATCGGCGGTCCGGGCGTCTATCCGCCGCAGCCCGAAGGCATCTACCGCTTCACCCAGCAGGTCAAGTACTGGACGATCAGCACCGGGCCCGACCGGTTTCGCCGCGGCATGTATACGTACTTCTGGCGATCGAGTCCCTATCCGCTGTTGATGACGTTCGACGCGCCCGACGCCAATACGGCCTGCACCCGGCGGCCCAGGTCGAACACGCCGCTGCAGGCCCTGACACTGGCCAACGACCGCGTGTTCGTCGAGTGTGCGCAGGCCCTGGCGGCGCGGGCGATTGGAGAGGCAGGTCCCGGCGACGGCGAGCGAATCGCTTATGTGATGCGGCTTTGCCTGGCCCGCGAGCCGTCGGACGTGGAGAGCCGGCGGCTCGCCGAGTTCCTCCAGGGGCAGCGGTCGCGCTTCGCCGGGCAACCGGCCGAGGCTGAGAAAGTGGCGCCTGCCCAGCGTGTCCCCGGCGTGGCCGCGCCGGAAGCGGCGGCCTGGACGGCGCTGGCGCGGGTGGTGCTGAACCTTGACGAGTTTATAACCAGGGAGTGAGGTCGGAAGGCAGAGGCAGAAGGTAGAAGGCAGAAGGCAGAAGGGGATCGGGAGAAGGACGAAGGCGGAAACAGCGGCAGGAGACGCCCAGCTCCGGCGAGTCCTGCTACGGACCGCATAAATGCGGTCACTACGAACGAGGACGACCGCATAAATGTGGTCACTACGAACCGAACGCGACCTGGAACATTGCTATGGACGACCGAGAAGTGGGAAATGAGGGACGGCTGCTGGCCCAGACGCGGCGGCAGTTTTTCAGCCAATGCGGTGTTTCGCTGGGCTCGGTGGCGCTGGCCTCGCTACTGGCCCAGGAACGGGCCGCCGCCGCGGTCCAGGGGTCCGATGGGGCGCCCTTGTCGCCTCGGCCGC
Organism: Pirellulales bacterium; assembly: GCA_040877345.1. Taxonomy (GTDB): domain Bacteria; phylum Planctomycetota; class Planctomycetia; order Pirellulales; family JAICIG01; genus JBBDNX01. The sequence goes on along the minus strand of JBBDNX010000490.1, from coordinate 1,928 downwards.
CGCATTTCGCGGCCAAAGCGCAGCGCGTGATCTACCTGTTCATGGCCGGTGGGCCAAGCCACCTGGAACTGTTCGACTACAAGCCCAAGCTGCAGGAATTGGACGGCCAGGTGGTGCCGCCGTCGTACGTCGAGAACAAGCGTTTCGCGTTCATCAAGAACGACGCCCGGCTGCTGGGCACGCGCCGCAAGTTTGCGCGGCACGGACAGTCGGGGGCCGAGCTGAGCGAGCTGTTGCCTGGCCTGGCTTCGATCGCCGATGACGTTTGCATCCTGAAGGCGATGGCCACCGATGTTTTCAATCATGGTCCGGCGAAGCTTTTTGTGAACACCGGCTCGGCCCGGTTCGGCCTGCCCAGCATGGGCTCATGGGTCACGTACGGGATCGGCAGCGAGTCGCGGAATCTGCCTGGCTTCGTCGTGCTGCAATCGGGGCCGCGGGGCCCGCGCGGCGGAGCGCCTCTGTGGGGCAGCGGATTCCTGCCGACGAGTCACCAGGGGGTGCCGTTTTTGCTGGGTCCCGAGCCGATCCTGAACCTGGCGAGCCCGCCCGGTTTCGCGGGCCAGGGGCAGGCCGACTTCTTCGACGCGGTCCGCGACCTGAATGCCTCGCGGCTCGACGTGGTGGGCGACCCGGAAATCGCCACTCGCATTTCCGCGTACGAGATGGCGTACCGGATGCAGACCAGCGCGCCGGAGCTGATGGACCTCTCCGGCGAACGGCCCGAGACGATGGCCGCCTACGGGGCCGAGCCGGGCAAACCTTCGTTTGCCAACAACTGCCTGCTGGCGCGGCGGCTGGTCGAACGCGGTGTGCGGTTCGTTCAGCTTTATCACACCGATTGGGACCACCACGGCAATGCTGACACGCACTTGGGCCAGCCGCTCGACGATCGCTGCCGCGAGGTCGACGGCCCGGCCGCCGCCTTGGTGAAGGACCTGAAGCAACGGGGCCTGTTGGACGACACGCTGGTGATCTGGGGGGGCGAGTTCGGCCGCACGCCGATGGGCGAGCCGCGGGACCTGATCGGCCGCGACCACCACATCGATGGCTACACCATGTGGATGGCGGGCGGCGGCGTGAAGGGGGGGCAGACGATCGGCGCCACCGACGAGCTGGGTTTTTACGCGGTCGAGGACCGGGTTCACGTACACGACTTGCAGGCCACGATCCTGCACCTGCTGGGGCTGGACCACCTGAAGCTGACCTACCGCTTCCAGGGACGCGACTTCCGCTTGACCGACGTCGCCGGGGAGGTGGTGAGGAAGGTGTTGGCCTGAAGGAAGGGAGGAAGGCAGAAGGCAGAAGGAGGAAGGAGGAAGGAGGAAGGTGGAATAGGAGACGCGCCAGCGTTTGTCTACCCGACAACATCTTTTCATCGTTCGTTTTTCAGCACGATGCGAGCGGACATCATCACTGCCGCCATCGTTGGGATTGGGGCGTGGGGTGGGCTCTTGAACCATGCCCGCGGGGAAGAGAGGGCGGCAACGTTGCTGGCCGAGGCGCGAGCGGTGCTGGCCGAGGGGCGGCCGGAAAAGGCGCTTGAGCTGGCGGGCAAGGCGATCGAGGAAGAGCCGGACAGCCGGGCCGCTTACCGCTTCCGAGCCGAGCTGCTGGAGAGCATGGACGGACACGAGCGCGCGATCGCCGACTATGACAAGCTGATCGAGCTCGATCCGGGCAAGGCCGAGCTCTACGATTTACGGGGCAGCGCGCGGTTCAAGCTGGGGCGCATCGAGGCATCGATCACCGATTTCGACAAGGCGATCGAGCTGGCGCCCCGGCGCGAGCGGGAGCATTGGAAGCGGGGCATCTCGTATTACTATGCCGGCCGCTACGACGAGGGGCGGCGTCAGTTCGAGGGATACCAGACGTTCGACGACAACGACGTCGAGAACGCGGTCTGGCGTTATCTGTGCATGGCCAAG
>JBBDNX010000489.1:0-3220 GCA_040877345.1 Pirellulales bacterium | reverse complement strand
GCAGGGGGCGGTGTCGCGCTTGCAGGGTTCGGCCAGGATGGCTCCGGCCGGCAATTGGGGGAGCTGCTTTGCCATGGCGGCAGCGAGCCTGGCATTGGTGGCCACCAGGAGCCGCTCCGGCGGCACGAGGCCGGCCAAGCGGTCGACGGTGGCCTGGATCATTGTCCGCCCGCCGGCGAGGCTCAACAACTGCTTGGGGCGCGCGTCGCGGCTCTCCGGCCAGAAGCGCGTCCCCGATCCGCCGGCCATAATCACCGCGTGCAGCATGGCAGGATCCGTCCGGTTCGCAAGGATTGATGGATTGGTCGACAAGCTTTCAAGTACGACGATCTATGTCAATCGCGGCCTGGCCAGGCCAGCCGCGGTCAGCGGAACCAGGGGCGTGCGATTCGCAGGCCGGGATCGATCTTGCCCGACAGCTCCTCCGCATCCAACGCGAACAGCGGGCTGATCTCCACGGGGACGCCGGGCTCGACGATGGCGCCGGCCTGGCGCAGCCAATCGGTGTACACGGCCACCATCTGGGCCCGGACGATTTCGGGGCTGTCGCGCTCGGAGCCTGGCGCGTTCTTCAAGGGGGCGAAGTTGGTCGCTTCGTCCACTTCGAACACGACGGCATTGCGGGCCTCGGGCAGCAAGTCGAAGATAAACTGTTCGAACTTGATGGCATTCGGTCCGTCCGGCTCGATCCGCCGCCCCGAGGGATCGACAAAGGGCACTTTTTTCCTGGCCCGGTGAAACGGCAGTCGCTTCCCTCCGGAGCTCATCCGCTGAAGCAGCGAGACCGAAAAGACGTGCACCGCAATGCTGCCGGCCCAGAGCTTGAGCGAGCCGTCAGGCAGGCGCTGCCGGGCCGCGTCTTCGGGCAGGTCGCTGTACTCGATGATCCGCGCTTTGCCGTCGACGAGCACCACGTTGCCAACGCGATCGAGCGGGTCGCGCTTGGCCACCACCTGGGTCGATACTTCCGAATCGGCCAGCAGGTGATGCCCGATGAACTCGGGGTCGCAGACGCTGACCAGCGGGTTATCCACCTGCATGTAGAACAACTGTTCGATTGCGCGACGGGCGACGTCGTCCAGGCCGCCGCTGTTGCGCAGCGCCGCCAGCATGCCGCCATGGCCGTCGGGGCTCAATGCCAGCTCGCCGGGCTGGTCCAGCAACAAGCGCCCCGACCGCTCGTCGACGGCCGGCATCATTCCCTGGCGGAAAATCATCAGGTCTTCGGCCGCCAGGCCAAACCGCCCATGGTCCTGGAGAAAACCGACCGTCTCTTCGTGCGTGGCCTCGCTGGTCATCAGGTAGAGCGGAATGGCGCGGCCGGACCGCCGGCCGACCGCCAGCAGCTTTTCCAACAGAATCTGGAAGAGCGTGGCCTCAGAGACCGGCCCGATCGGGTACATGCCCTTGGGATGGTCGAACCCCAGCCGCGTCCCCTGGCCGCCGGCCACCAGCACCGCAGCGACCTTGCCCGCCGCCAAGGCTTGTTCGCCCCGTTGCCGGCACTGCTCGGGCGAGAAGGCACTGCCGCTGCCGTCGAGCCGCACGGCCGGCGGCCCGGAGGCCCGGGCGGCCATGGCTGCCCAGTCGTGGCTGCCGGCTTCCTCCCGCCAGAGCCGGTCGATGAGGGGCAAATCGAGACGGCGAATCTGCCGGGCCAGCCTGTCCTGGCCGCTGCCGGACAGCCGGTCCCAAAACGCCAGGACATGTTCCTGTCCGTGAGGTTTGAGAACCGCCAGCAGTTCGTCTGGGCTTATCATTGTCTGGGCTATCATGGTCCGGGCTTGTCATCGCCCGGGCTTGTCATGTGAGGGGCACTTTCAGCCCATCGTAGGCCAGCTCCATGCCGGCGGGCAAGGCGGCATTGGTGGCCTGGTGCTCCAGCTCGTGCGACATGTGGGTGAACAGGGTCCGCTTGGGCCGCAGGCGGCGGGCGACTGCCACGGCCTCGTCGAGGCTGAAGTGAGTGACGTGGGGCCGGGGACGCAGTGCGTCGAGGATCAAGAGGTCGAGCCCCTCCAGCAGGGCCCAGCTCTCGTCGGGGATGTGGTTGGTGTCGGTGCAGTAGGCGACATTGCCGAAGCGAAACCCCAGCACGCGGAACTCTCCATGGTGCAGCCGTATCGGGACCACCCGGCAGCCGAGCAGGTGAAAGGGCTCGGTCGAGATCCGCTCGAACGACAGTTGGGGGACAGCGGCGGCATAGGGCTCCGGCTGTTCGGTGAAGGCATAGTCGAACGAGCGGCGGATCCGCTCCTCGACCCTTTTTTCGCAATAGAGGGGGAGCTTGTGGCCCAGGTAGTAGGGGAAGAGCCTCACGTCGTCGAGCCCGAACAGGTGATCGGCATGCTCATGGGTGAACAGCGTGGCGTGGACCAGGCCGATCCCTTCGCGGAGCAACTGGGTGCGCAGGTCGGTGGGCGTGTCGACCAGCAGGTTTCCGCCCGGCAGGCCCAAAACCAGGCCGCAGCGGGTCCGCTGGTTGTGCGGGTCTGGGCTGCGGCAGGTGGGGCAATCGCAGCCGGGTACGGGGACCCCGACAGAGGTGCCGGTGCCGAGAAAGACCAGTTTTCCGCGGATGTCGGTGGTCAGGGGGGACTTGGGGAGCATGCGAACAAGCCTTATTGACCCCTCGTAATAAAAGTTATAAATTACGTGGCTGGACAAAGTTGCGTCATTATAAGCGACGCCGGGCCCGCTGGGTGGCCGGTCCGCCTCTTTTCTTGCCCGCGGCAGCCCGCGGTGGGCCGAGGTCGATGGAAGTTCTAGAGCGTATTTGGGAGATCCTGGGCGTCATCTTCGGCGGGTTGGCCCGCACGCTGGAGCGGGGGCTGACCTCGCTGTTCGGCTCGTCGAACGCCCGCTATATCCGGAAGCTGCAGCCGAAAGTCGCCGCCATCAATGCCCTGGAGCCGAAGTACCAGGCCATGAGCGACGACGAGCTGCGGCGCCAGACCACGGAGTTCCGCAAGCGGCTGGCCGCCGGCGAAACGCTCGACGACCTGTTGGTGGAAGCCTTTGCCGTCTGCCGGGAGGCGGGCCGGCGCTTCATCGGTCTGCGGCACTACGACGTGCAGTTGATGGGGGGCATGGTGCTGCACTCCGGCAACATTGCCGAAATGGTGACGGGCGAGGGGAAGACGCTGGTGGCCACGCTGCCGGCCTATCTCAACGCGCTGGCGGGCAAGGGCGTTCACGTGGTGACCGTGAACAGCTACCT